>CADEFG010000562.1 GCA_902826505.1 uncultured Acidobacteriota bacterium | reverse complement strand
TGACTGCTGACTGCTAATTGCTGACTGCTCACCGCAACGCTCGGTTTGGTCGGTTCGGCTTCGCAGACGACGCGTTCGATTTCCCGCGGCGACGAATCCTCGAAATGATACGGCAGTTTGCCGGTCAGCAGTCTGTAAAGCAAAATTCCCAGGCTGTAAATGTCGCTCGCGGTCGTGATCGTTTTCCCGCGAATTTGTTCGGGACTCGCGTAATCCGGCGTCATCAGCCGGACAAAGGTCGCGGTCGGCGCGATCGTGTTTGAGGTCAGTTCGGGATTTAAGAGTTTGGCAATCCCGAAATCGAGCAGTTTCGGCTCGCCATTTTCCGTCACAATTATGTTGCCGGGCTTTAAATCACGATGAACGATTAAATTCTGATGCGCGTAATGGACGGCGGAACAAACTTTGCGAAAGAGCGCGAGCCGTTCATTGGTCGGCAGATCATGTTCGTCGCAATATTTGTCGAGCGGTTCGCCGTCGATATATTCCATCACGAAATACGGCAACCCGTCGTCGCTCAGTCCGGCATCGAGCAGTCGCGCAATGTTCGGATGTTCGAGCGCGGCAAGAATTCGCTCCTCGTTCCGAAAACGTTTCAGAATATCTTCGCTGTCCATTCCGCGCCGCAAAACCTTGATCGCGACGCGCTTGTTAAATTGCGCGTCGCTCCGCACGGCAAGAAAAACCGTTCCCATTCCGCCGCGTCCGATCTCACGGATTATTTTGTAATTTCCAAAGTGTTTTTCCGTTTGATTGGTGCCGTTCGTGAAAACCTTTTCAACCTGAAAAGCGGGTTCTTCGATAAAATCTTCGATTTCTTCATGCGAAGCCAGCAGAGATTCGATCTCTTTGCGCAATTCGGCATCGGTCGCGCAAATTTCATCCAAAAATTCGACACGCGATTTTGCGTCTTTTTCCAACGCGGCAAGAAAAATTTCCTTGACGTTTTGCCAGTTTTTTTCAACCATCGCTGCGCCTTATTTCCCGAAAAAGCCAGGTTTTCGCGACCGTCCATTCGCGTTTGACGGTCGCCGGAGAAATCTTTAAAGCGTGGGCGGTTTCTTCGATCGTCAAACCGCCGAAAAAACGGAGTTCGACGATTTTTGATTGCGTTTTATCAAATTTCGCCAACTCTTCGAGCGCATTGTCGAGCGCGATCAAATCAACCTCGCGGGCATTTTGATTTGGCAAACTAACGGCTTCGTCGAGCGAAAGTTTCTGTCCGAAATCACGCTTTTGCGCTTTTTTCTCGCGCGCGTGATCAACCAAAATTTTTCTCATAATGCTTGCCGCGACCGCAAAAAAATGTGCGCGGTTCTGCCATGAAACTTTCTCCCAATCAACGAGGCGAATATACGCTTCGTGAACGAGCGCGGTCGCCTGCAGCGTATGATCGGCGCGTTCTCGTTGCAGATAGCTGTGCGCGAGTTTTCGCAGTTCTCCGTAAACGAGCGGCAAAAGCTCCTCGGGAGCTTTTCCGTCGCCGTCATTGATGCGGTTGAGCAAAATTGTAACGTCAGATAAATCAGCCATTTTCGCAAATAGTTTTAGAGATTTACCGAAGATTATACGACTAATCGAAAAAAAATAAATATTTTTTGAGCTAATTTTAAAATTTTTTCCGCTTTGTGGGGTGAAAAGAAAATTTACCGGCAAAAATAATCAGAAATTTATCGGTTTCAAAACGACTGAAGATTTCAAGTCACTTAACAAACAGGAGTCACAAATGGCAGAAAATACTTATTCAAATGAAAATGCAATCGCGCAAATAAAATTAATCTACTCTCCGGCAACCGGCGTCGTACCTGTGCAAGCAAGACAGCAAACCGCCTACAATACGTGGATGGCAGGCGGCGGAAAACCTGATTTCATCGAGAGTTACGCTCCTAATTTAGGTCATGAGTTCGAAATCATCGTGTATCGTCAAGACCTTAATAATCCCGCCGGTCAACCGATGCGGATCCGTGCCTGGAAAGGAATGCCGCTTTTCATCGGCGACAAGATCGAAGGCGGACAAAATTTATTTGCAAGCGTCGATTTTTTAATCGGCGGACGGTTTTGGGTGGTCACGGGCGACGTTTGGAAACTCATCGGAGTCGGGCATGCCACCAACCTGAATTTTAAACCTAAAGGCGTTTGGAAAAAATTCACCGAGAACAAGCCTTTCCATTTCAATACCGGAGCCGGATCCACAATGGGAACCAGAGGATAAAGATCAAGACAAATTTCTTTTTTAAGAGGAGAAACTATTATGAGAATCAAACATTACCAAATTTTTGCCATATTACTGGCAGCGGCTTTCACATTCTGTCAATCGGCATTTGCCCAGCAGGGCGGATTGGACACGACCTTCGGGACAAATAGCACGGGAATTTATCAAGACCCGCTGCCATCAATCACCGACCCGGTTAACGTCGGGCGTTCTTACGGGGTCAACGAAGTTCTCGCCAACGGCAAAATTATCGTCGCCGGAACTGCTTACGGCGATGCCGGCGGAGCCAATTATTTCGCCGATTTTGTCGTGCGGCGGTTAAACGCCGACGGTTCGCCGGATACCGCTTTCGGAACAAACGGAACGACGCAAACTACTTTTTATCGCTACGGTGCGGGCGTTGGGCAGCAATCTTTTTCGGCGACTTACGCAATGAAGGTGCAGCCTGCCGACGGCAAAATCATCGTCGCCGGACTTTGTATCAGAATGGAAGTCCGAGATCCGAACGATTGGGCATTGGGTAGTGATTTATGTATGGTTCGCTACAACGCGGATGGGACGCTCGACCAGAGTTTTGGCGGCAACACGCTCGTTGCCTTCGGCGGGAATCCGAATTTTCCGGGGACGAGTTACACTTTTGACGCGGGAAAAGTTTTTACTTTTACCGGCACACAATTTGTTAACCCGACAATAACTCAAGGTTCCGGCGGAATACCCGTCAAAATTCAGATTGCGCCGGACGGCAGAATCTATGTTTTCGGCAACAGCCGGGATAGCATTACCGGCGGCACCAGCAACGGCGGCGGGCGGGCGAAAGGTTTCGTCGCGATCTATTCGACCAATGGAGCTTTGCAGAGCATCGCTTCGCTAATTGACACCACCGGCAATACGACCGATGGCTGGGGCGAAACCCAAATTTATGACGGCGATTTGCTCTCGAACGGCGATTACGTTGCCGTCGGCTATCACCGAACACTGATCTCCACGAACCCGTCGGTTTTTTCCACGAATAGATGGAAAATCTTCTCCGGCAGTTCGGGAGGCGGTTTTCTCGAAGGCACGGCAAATATCGCGGGAGTTGCGCGTGGGCTGACAATGCTTCGCGGAAATAAAATTTTAGTCGGCGGTTCAACGGTCAATTCCTTCGGAGTGCCGACACTGGTTCGCTACAACGGCAATTTGACGGTCGACACGACTTTCGGCACGAACGGCAGAATCGTTTTTGACGGCACAAATAATAATACGAGCGTTGACACTTTTCACATTTCGAGACTGAAAAATCAGCCAGACGGTAAAATTATCGGCACGACCAATAACGGAAACATCGTCCGCTTCAATCCGAACGGCTCGCTCGACCGTTCGTTTGCGCGGCTGCGTGAAGACGTCGCGGACAGTTTGAGCCTGCGCGGTATTCTGTCAAATCTTCGATACATTACACCGTTTCCGACGCGACCCGGTCAGGATATGAGAATCAGTTTCGGCGATGTTTCTTTTCGACCGAACGGCAAACTCGTGACCGCGGGCTGCGTCGTCTGCGATGTATTTTCCCGTGCCGCTGTCACGCAGCTGAAAACATCTTTCCGAAACGGCGGAGTTTTCAGCGATCTGAACAATGACGGTAAATCCGAGATCGCCGTTTATCGCCCGACGGACGGCGTCTGGCATTCGCT
>CADEFG010000561.1 GCA_902826505.1 uncultured Acidobacteriota bacterium | reverse complement strand
TATTTCGCCGTGCTCATCGTTTTTTGCCCGTCAATTCCATGATCAGATTGACTTCTTCCTGCATATAGGGCGTGCCGTCGATGCGGAAAACTTCATGAAACCAGATTTTCGGCTCGCGTCCGACGTATGGATTCTGCCACGAATCCCAGGGCAGAAAGGTCTGCGATTTGCCGCCGACGAGTCCCCAATTGATCGCCGCGACTTTGTATTTTTTGGCGACCGGCAAAGAATTTTGAAATGTCGAATTATTGCCGCGCGCCATATATTCCGTGCAGAGAATCGGACGATTGTAACGCTCGAGCCATTTGATTCTTTTCTCGAACTCTTCACCCGAATCGTAATTATGAAAAGTAATGATGTCGGAATTTTCGAGCTGGATTTTCTGCGTCGCATCCAATTTATCATCGGACGAATAATCGCCTTTCCAAACGCCCGAGGTCAGCGGCTGCGACGGATTTGCGGTGCGCGCCCACGCAAATGCCTGCGGCAGAAGCTTATTGACGAGCTCGACCTTATTGATCGGTTCCGACGAACCGTAAGAACTTCCGTTGGTGTTGTCGGGCTCGTTCCAAACGTCCCACGCCAAGATTCTTTTGTCGTTTTTGAAGGCGCCGACGACGCCTTTGACATACGTTTCGAGGCGCGGATATTGCGAAGGATCGGTCAGCGCGACCGCGCCCGGCGATTGCACCCAGCCCGAATTATGAATGCCCGGACGCGGCGCGCGCTGGCGACCGAGTTCGGGATACGGATCCCAGCAGGAATCGAATAACACGAGCATGGGTTTGATTTTATGTTTATCGGCAATCGCCAAAAATTCGTTCAAACGTTTGGTAAAACCAACCGAATCCTGTTTCCAGAGCAGATCGTGCAGATAAACGCGCATCGTGTTCATCCCGATCTTTGCCGCCCAACCGAGTTCGAGATCGATGCGCTGCGGATCGAACGTTTCGGCTTGCCACATTTCAAGTTCATTGATCGCGGTTGCCGGATTAAAGTTTGCGCCGACCAGAAACGGCTGATCTTTATACCAGTCGTTCGCCTTTTGCGCCGTCCATTTCTGCTGCGCCAGCCCGCTCAAAGCAAAAACGCAAATGATCATCAAGATTGCCTGTAAACGCCAAATTAATTGTTTTTTGAATGTCATCATCTATTCTATTCCTTCTTAAATGCTGAACAATATCTTTAAAATATTAAAATTTCACATCCGCCAAACGGCGCACGAGTTCGCGCAAATCACTTTCGGATTGAGTTTTTTGGGATTCGCTCAGCTGCTTAAATTTCGCCAGCGCCGCATCCTGTTCTTTTTTTTGTTTGAGCCGCGCATAAACGCGACCGAGCAGATAATAGGCTTCTGCCGCGTCGGGATTGAGCCGAACGACTTCGTTTAATTCGGCGGCGGCTTCCGTCCAACGCTGCATCCGGACGTAAAGTTTGCCGAGCGTCAAATGCGCGGGCAAAAAATCTGAGACGAGGGCGATCGATTTTTTCGATTCGGCTTCAATCCGCGCCAGATCGCCGTCTGATTTCTGAAGAATCGCGTCGGCGATCAATTGATGGACGACGCCCAAATTCGGATCGTTCAAGAGAGCTTTTTCATAAGACTTGACGGCTTCGTCATATTCGCCGATCTGTGACTGGGTCAGCCCGAGATAAGCGTGCGCCTGGGCGAATTTCGGATCAAGCCCGATGGCTTTTGTGATCGATTGAGCCGCTTCGAAATTCTTATTGTCCTTGAGCTCGGCGATTCCGCGGGCAAGCCACAACCGTGGTGAATTAGGAAACGTTTTCAGCGCTTCATCGAGCCGGATCACCGCCGCCGCCGGGGCTTCGGCGTTGGTCAGCAGCAAACCGTATTGAAACCGGTAATTTTCTGATTCGGGTTTTAGGTTGATCGCCAGACGCATCACCGGAATCGCATTTTCAAAGCGCCCGATTTTTTCGTAAACGACTGCCAGCAGAGAATAAATCTCGGCTGTCGCCTGTTTTCGGGCAACTGCCGTTTCGAGCAAAATTCCGGCAGCTTTGATATCTTTCCGCGCAATATAAACGCGTCCCAAAAGGACTGTCGCGACGCTGTTTGACGGATCGGCGGCGAGCACCGACTTTAATTCGGCTTCGGCTTCGGCAAATAAACCGGCTTCAAAAAGTGCGCCGCCGAGTTCGACGCGATTTGCCGCTGCGGCGGAATCCGTGACCGCGTTTGCCATCAGCGCGCTGTAAATTTGATAATGTTTCGCCGCCTGTGCCGGATTATTTAAGCGCAGCGCGATAATGATCAAAGAGCGTTCGACCGACGCATCCGAAATCAAAGCAGACGCTCGTTCAAACAATCCGAACGAAACCTGCAAACCTGCCGGCGTATTTTCGTTAAACCGGATTTGGGCAAGATTAACGAGCGCGTTCGGCTGTTTCGGATCGATTTTCAGCGATGCCTCAAATTCCGCCGCCGCCTCGCGCAGACGATTGTTTTTCAAAAGAATCGCGCCGTAATTATTGCGCGTCGAAGCTGATCTCGGCAGTAACCGGACGGCTTTCGCAAAGTGAATTTCCGCTTTCTTAAAATCGCCCGCCTGATCGTCGAGAAGCCCGAGATATTGATGCGCTTCCGCGTCGTTTTGATTGGCTTTGAGCGCGCGTTCAAACAATAAACGAGCCGCTGCCGGATCACCTTTCTGAAACGCATCGATTCCCTGCGCGGTGAAAATATTTTTACTTTTAGTGGTTTTTTGTGTTTGTAAAACTCGGCGGTTGGTTTTAGTGGATTGTGCCTGCAAAAACATTCCGCCCAAACCGGCGAAAATGATTACCGACAGAATTAATCTCACCAAAATAGTCAAAAACATAACAGGCTAAACGGTAAAAATTGAAAATTTAATAAAACGGGTGGTGATTAATTTATCAAAAATCACCACCCGTTTTCAATTATTCAACCTAGAATACAAATCGCGCACCGAGTTGAATTCGGCGCGGCTGACCGATGTCGGAGTAATAACCGGCGTTTCCGAAGACATTGATATTATCAAAGTTTGTTTCGGGACCCGACGGACGGCTTCTGTTCAGCAGGTTGAAAAATTCAGCCCTGATTTCAAAATAAGTCGTTTCGGTGATCCGCGTTTTCTTAATAATACTAAAATCCTCCGTAAAAAACGGTTTCGTTCGCAGATTTCCGTAAGTCGGCGCCGCGGTTCCCAAAAAGCGGGCAGGATTTGCATAATACGCCGCATATTCGGCACTTCCGATCGCGGCGGTCGTTCCGCCATAGGTCGGCGGAGCCACAAAAGCCGCCGGATTGAGATACCGGTAAGCCGTAATATCGCCCGTCACGCCGCCGGTTATGTAAAAAGGCTGCCCGGTCACATTCGGACGCAAATTGCCGCCCCAGCCTACCAGATCAAGGAAATCACGCCGTCCGCCGGCGATAAAAACCGTCAACGGTGTTCCCGAACGATAACGCTGAATGCCGCTGAACTGCCAGCCGCCGACCAGTCGGTCAGCCCAGGCATTATTATTCAGAAAAGGCTTTCCTTTACCGAACGGGAGTTCGATTATGTAATTGAAAACAAAGTTGTGCGGAACGTCGTCGGGCGAAATCGAGCGCAGTGATTTGCGATCCGCCGGATTTTGCAGCACGCCGGTCAACGCCGAACCGCCGTACAAATCACTCGCCGCGTCGGTAATCAATTTCGAGAAGGTATATGACGCGCCGAATTGGATGCCGTTGGCAAATCGCCGCTGAACATCGACTTTGAAAGCGTTGTAAAAACTTTGTCCCTGACTTTCAAGACGATTGTTGAGCGGTCCGTACTGCGGAAACGGGCGCAGTGCCTGGGCGACGGAACCGGCGCCGAGAATTCCGACGTTGCCGACCTGATTGTTAAATCCGGGATAGACG
>CADEFG010000560.1 GCA_902826505.1 uncultured Acidobacteriota bacterium | reverse complement strand
TTCAACTTCCTGTGTCTGCTCTTCAAGATTAGTACCGTAAGGCAAGACGCGAACGGAAAATCTTCCTGATGAAAGATTGGTGAAGAAGTAGCGTCCGGAGCCATCGGTTTTAGTACGCTTTATCGTACTGTAAACCTCATTTTGAAGCTCAACATATATTTGCGCGACCGGTCTTCTGTCGGGATCAAAAACATGCCCGCTAATGGTGTTTCTGGATTGTGCAGCGAGACTGAAAGATGGTGATGATAATTGTTGATTGATGAAAGGAAAAACAAGCTGAATAAAGGTAGCCAAAACAAATGCGATAAATAGATCACGCCTTTCCACAGATTTTTCCTCCAAGACTTGGAGTATACCGCAAATCAACTGTATAATCAAGTAAAATAAGGGGTTTCTGTATTTTTTCTGCCCTTAAAAACCAGAAAATCACAAAAATGTCGAGAGAACTTTAACTCAAAATATTATTTGCCAAAAAAAACATTGCTTCTTGATAAAAACCTCTAAACATTCCAAAATAAATCAATTAAAACTTCAGGAGTAAATGTGTCGGAAAAAATTTATCGTGATTCGGTTCACAACATTATTCGCCTCAAAACCGATACGGAAGAAGGAAAACTGCTGGTGCGCCTGATCGACACGGCAGAATTTCAACGTCTGCGGCGGATTCGCCAGCTCGGGCTTGCTCATTTTGCGTATCAGGCGGCGGAGCATTCACGTTTTACGCATTCATTGGGCGCTCTTCATCTGGCAACCAGAATTTTGTCAAAGCTCGAACTGACCCGTAAAATTTCGGCTCCGCACAAAACTGCCGTCCGCGCCGCCGCACTTCTTCACGACATCGGACACGGCGCGTTCTCGCACGTCATCGAAACGATTCTCGGATTTCATCACGAACAATTTACGATCGAAGCCGTGACCAGCAGCGAAACCGAAGTCGGACAGGTTTTGCGTGAATTTTCTGCCGAGCTTCCCGAAAATATCGCGGCGATCATTCGCGGTGATTTTCGTCCCGTCGCTTTGGCACAGCTTGTTTCTTCGCAATTAGACGTTGACCGGATGGATTATCTGCTTCGCGATTCTTTGATGACCGGCGCGAAATACGGAATTTACGACCTCGAATGGATCATTAAATCGCTCGAAATTGACGAAGAAAACGATCGTCTATATGTTTCGGCGCGCGGAATTTACGCGGTCGAAGATTATCTGCAAGCGCGTTATTATATGTTTCGACAGGTTTATTTTCACCGCACACTGCGCTCGGCGGAAGCCGTTTTGCGCTCGTTGATGCGCCGCGCTTTAAATCTTTTTCAAAGCGGAAAGTTTGTCTGGTTTGCCGAAAAAACGCCGTTTGAAAAAATATTGAAAGGTGAGAAATTGCTCCTCACCGAACATTTGCAGATTGACGACGCGGACGTTATGTTTCACATCAAACAGTGGGAAAAATCCGAGGATGAGATTTTATCGGATCTCGCCAAACGATTTTTGCATCGCAGGCTTTTTAAAGCTTTTGATCTCGATATGCCCGAAAATGAGCGTCAGGATTTTCTCGAAAAAGCCCGAAAACTCGTCGAAAATTCGGACTTTGACACGGATTATTATTTCATTGAAGATAAGGCGGGCGATGTGCCCTATTATTTTTACACGAAAACGCAGGCTGAACCGAAAAACCTAATTTATGTCGAAGAAGGATTTTCGCGTCCCGCGATTCGTGAAATTTCCGAAATCAGCGCGGCGGTCCGCGGTCTGCAAAAAGGTTACCAGATTTACCGCGTTTGTTTTCCGCCTGAATTAAAGAAAGACATTGCAAAACTTTATCATCATAAGTGAGCCGTCAACCGTGAGCCGTCAACAGCCTTTTTACAGAATTAATAACTTGAGGAAATTTCTATTTCCGGCACTGTGGGCAGTATTTTTTCTGCTCACTGCTCACTGCTTACGGCTTACCGCTTTTGCTCAAAAACTCGCCGTTCTGACGCCCGAAAAAAACGGACAAAGCGAGATTTTTGCCGAAAAGCTCGGAACTTCGCTTTCCGAAAAACTCAGGGTTTTGGATTCGTCGTTGAGCGAAGCGGCGTTTCTTTCGGCGAATCCCGAAAAGCCTTTTAACCTCACGACACAGGAAGCTAAAATCATCGGCGCGGCAATCGGCTGTGATTTTTTTCTGCTCGTCAAATCTCAAAATCTGCGCCGCGAATCCTTTGCCAGAAAGGAATATTTTGAATCCTACGGCGCTGTTTATCTGGTCAGTTCGCGAACCGGTCGGCTTGTTTTTTGGAAGCTCGATAGTTTTGAAAATGCCGATCCGCACAAAGCCGAAAAACAATTATTCGATTCCGTAAATAATCTGACAAAAGAGGTTTTCGGCAAACTTTCGACCGTTTCCAAGGAAGAATTCGGCGAACAGATCCCGAAATTAGAAGAAATTCCCGACGAAAATTCGCCCGAAGCGAAAAATTTCCGCGCACCCTTGCCGTATCGCCGAATCAGTCCGCCGTACACCGCGCTCGCTAATCTTTACAGTGTTGCGGCGACCGTCGACATCGAAGTTGATTTCGATGAAACGGGTCAGATTTTGCGAACCGAAATTGTTCGCTGGGCTGGTTTCGGGCTTGACGAAGCGGTCACCGAAACCGTTCGCAAGATGAATTGGCGACCCGCGACACGAAACAAAAAAACATTGCCGATTCGCGCTCTTCTGCGCTACAATTTCAAAAAACTCGATAAAGAGGAATAAGTTTCGGCGGTTAATATTGCAGAAAGCTGGACGCTCAAGGTGTGAAAGGTTTCCGCCTTGCGCGGACGTAACAGATTTTTAATGAAAAAGATGTTAAAGAATAAAAATTTTATTCATCATTGGTTTTGTTTTTAAATTATGCTTGTGGAATAAAACATCCGCCGTTCGGAATTAAACGGGCGGACGGATTTTTCAAAAATATGTCAATGGTTCAATCGCAAGCAGTTGTTTTACCCGATTTCGAGTTTTCCGCGTTTGATTTCGCGCCTGTCAGAGAGTTTCGGGAAAATCTCTACACCGTGCGGTTTGCCCGCCGCGAGGAAGAAGTTGATGCGGCTTTGCGGCTGCGCTTCGAGGTTTTCAATCTCGAACTGAACGAGGGTTTGGAAGCGTCTTTTATCAATCAGCGCGACGAAGACGAGTTTGATAAAACCTGTCATCACTTGATCGTCGTCGAAAACGCGAGCGGTAAGATAGTCGGAACTTACCGTGTCCGGACGATGGAAATGGCGCAGAGCGCGTTCGGGTTTTATTCGGCGGGCGAGTTTGCGGTCGAGGATCTGCCCTACGAGGTTTTAGCCGAATCGCTTGAAACCGGACGCGCCTGCATCGCCCGCGAACATCGCAACTCGCGCATTTTGTTCCTGCTCTGGAAGGGTTTGGCGATGTATATGAGCGAGAAACGCAAACGCTATGTTTTCGGGTGTTGTTCGCTTTCAACGCAAGACTGCGCCGAAGGAATGCGCGCGCTGCGCCAGCTTGTCCGCGACGGTTTTTTGCATGCGAATCTGCGCGTTGCGCCGCGTGCGGACTATGTGTGCCGCGCCGAGGATTTTTTGAGCGCAGATTCGGGCGACAACATAAAACTTCCGAAACTCTTTGAAACATATCTCAGAATCGGCGCGAAAGTTTGCGGCGAACCCGTCATCGACCGTCAATTTAAGACGATCGATTTTTTTGTGATCGTCGATGTGAAAAATATTCCCGGCAAATATTTTAAGATGTTTTTCGGTTAAAATTTTTCTCACGGCGAATGTTAGGTTAAAATAAAACCATGTTGAGAAACATTCGCGCCGCCATTCGTTTCCCTGCGTTTATAATGACCACTTTCGGTATCTATGGAATTTGGCTGGTCGGCTCGTTTTTTATTCCCAACAAACAG
>CADEFG010000559.1 GCA_902826505.1 uncultured Acidobacteriota bacterium | reverse complement strand
GTCGAAAATTTATCGAAACTCTACTTCTTAGGCGGCGCCAAGCATAATTCGCTGCGCGATATGATCGTTAGTTTTGTCAAAAATCCGCGCCGCGAGAAGAAAAATGAACTCTGGGCGTTAAAAGATGTCAGTTTCGACGTGAAAGACGGCGAAACTCTCGGAATTATCGGCAAAAACGGGGCGGGAAAATCAACCCTGCTCAAAATTCTCTCGCGAATCACCAAACCGACCTCGGGAATCGGAGAAATTCACGGGCGCGTCGGCAGTCTTTTAGAGGTCGGGACGGGTTTTCACAACGAGCTTTCGGGACGCGAAAATATTTTCTTAAACGGCGCGATTCTTGGGATGAAACGCACCGAGATCGAAGCGAAATTTGATGAAATCGTCGCTTTTTCCGAGATTGAAAAGTTTATCGACACTTCGGTCAAACATTATTCGTCGGGAATGTATATGCGGCTCGCTTTTTCCGTCGCGGCACATCTCGAACCCGAAATCCTGATCGTTGACGAAGTGCTGGCGGTCGGCGATATTGCTTTTCAAAAGAAATGTTTGAACAAAATGCGCGATGTCGGGGAAAAAGGCAGGACGGTTTTGTTCGTCTCGCACGATATGCAGGCGGTTTCGCGTCTTTGCAACCGGGCAATTTGGGTCAAAGACGGAAAAGTCGTCAAAGACGGCGAAACAAGCGCGGTCGTCGGCGAATATCTGCACGAACAATCGCAAACCGGCGCGGAAAAATTCTGGGACACGAGCGAAAAAGCGCCCGGCAACGAAACCGTCAGGCTCCGGCGCGTTCGTGTTTGCGATAAAAACAAAAAAACATCGCCGTCGGTCGATGTTCGCAATCGCGTCGGCATCGAAATAACCTACGAAGTCTTGCAGGACGAAAAGGTCTTACAGCCGACTTTTCATCTTTATACCGAACAAGGCATCTGCGCTTTTGTTTCTTTCGATCAGGATAAAAGCTGGCGCGATCGAGTGCGCCCGAAAGGCGTTTATGTCAGCACCGCCTGGATTCCGGAAAATTTTCTCTCGGAAGGCAGTATGTTCGTGACCGTCGTGATGGCGACCTTTCAACCTTTGGAAGTTCATCTGGTCGAGCGCGATCTGGTCACTTTCAATGTGACGGACAGCATCAACGGCGATTCGGCGCGCGGCGATTATACGGGCGTCATTCCCGGCGCGGTGCGCCCGATTTTGGAATGGGAAACCGAATTTAAGAAGGATTCGGTCTGAAGTTTCCCGGACACCCAAAGTTGTCCGGAAGTGTTTTCGAAGCGCAAATTTTTAGTAATTGCCGCGCGTTTTTAGAAAAGTTAAGATTAATTATGGCAGTTTTCGGTCAGCTTGCAAAAAAAATTTTGCCGAATCGGGTTTTTCATTCGCTGCGAATGTTAATAAAACCGGAATCGTATTTTCCGCTTGATTTTGTCACCTACAACCAGGACGGACTGGCGACGATCCATAACTGTGATTTTATTGACAACGAAGACTTTATCCGCGCGTACCGAGCGGGCGAGCAGTTGGATTCCTGGTGGGGCGGCAAAATTCACTGGCGAGTTCATGTATTATTCTGGGCGGTCACGAGAGCCGTCAATTTGGAGGGCGATTTCGTCGAATGCGGCGTCAATCGCGGCGGTTTTGCGCGCTCGATCATCGAATATATCAATTTTGAACAAATTCCGGACAAGAAATATTATTTGCTTGATACTTTCGAAGGTTTGGTGGAAAAATATATCTCCGGCGAAGAAAGAGAACACGGCGTTGATGAATATCGATACGAAGATTCCTACGCAGAGGTCAAAAAGACCTTTGCAGATTTTGAAAATGTCGTGATCGTCAAAGGCGCGGTTCCCGACACTCTGGAGCAAGTCAAGTCCGAGAAAGTTTGTTTTCTCTCGATCGATATGAATTGTGTCGCGCCGGAAATTGCCGCCGCCGATTTTTTTTGGGACAAATTGGTGAGCGGCGCGGCAATCGTTCTGGACGACTACGGCTGGGCAAAACATATCGTCCAAAAACGCGCTTTTGACGAATTTGCCAAACGAAAAGGCGTCACGATTCTTTCGCTGCCGACCGGACAAGGATTAATTCTCAAGCCCTGATCAAAAGCCGAAAAATTTTTACGCTCATTTCCGGGCGGTCAAAAACATTAAACTTTTCGCAGATAAAAACAAGCCTGATCGCCTTTGTTTTCTTTGTTTAAGATTTGAGCCTCGCGCTCCCAATTTTGCAATTGTTCGGGCGAGAAAATGCTTTCCGCGATATTTTCGCGTTCGCCGTGCATTGAAATATCCCGCGCATATTGTTCGCTGATCGAAAATTGAAACAACTCGGAATCGTAAACGACTTTCGCGACTTCAAACCCATTTTTTTCCGCCAGATCGCGAAAGCTTTTTTCCGTAAAAAGAAAAAGATGGCGCGGCGCGTCGAGCTGAAACCAATCGACGCCGTATTTTTGCCAGGCGAAAGCGACGATCGGCAGGCGGATCAAACAAACCTTTCGCGGCGCCAGAAGCTCGTAAATTTCGCGTAAGCTTTCAGCCGGATGCGGCAGATGTTCGAACGAATGATGAAGCATCACCAGATCAAAAGACGGCTCGATCTGAGAAAGCGGACGTTTATAAATTTTGACGCCGTTCGGATAAAAAATATCGTTTTCGATAAAAGCGTCGGCGCCGGTTAAATTACGAAATCCGAAATAAGCGAGGTTTTGCAAAAGATTTCCGCTGCCGCAGCCAAAATCCAAAATTCGTGAATTAAAATTCAAACCGAGCAGCGGTTCTTTGAGCGAAGCCGGAAAATTCAGATTGATCCAACTCTTTTTTTTTGCCAGATATTTGCCGATCAAATTCTTCCCGTGCAAAAAATAGCTGGCGGCAACGCGCGCGGTCAGACGGCTTTTTAACTGTTTGGAAAGATTGTTTTCCGCCGTCCCGGCAAGCGAATAATAACTTTTCGGGTAGTAACGGGCGAGATCGCCGGGAATTTCGAGAATTTGAACCGTGCCGCATTTTCCGCATTCGAGATAATCGAATTCGTCGCGCGTGCCGAACATCATTTCACGCGCCCGATGATTTTGATTGTTTTCGGCGTTTCCGCAGATCCGGCAAAGATTGGTCATGGCTATTTAAATGTTAAAAACTTTGTAATTTAAGATCCTTTATAAAATTCTTGGCGGCTTTGCGTTTTTGCGGGAACCTTTTTTCGCAGTGTTTGCAGGACTCGAAGTAATTATTTCCCGCCAAGACGCAAAGCCGCCAAGTAAAACCGTAGTTTTAAGAAATTTGGATTACAAAGTATTAAGTAAAGCAAAAAAAAGTTAAGTTGTGAAATAAACGGTTGATTCGGGTAAGATTAAACTGTCTGTCAAAATGAATATTTACAAAAAATTCAAAACCGCGAACCGAATCATAAATGAAAAAGGTTGGTCAGGAATTGTCAATAAAATCAGAACTATTCGTTATCTGCGCCGTCAGGAACGAAATTACCGGAAATGGATCGCAGCCCATCGTTTAACCGCCCAAACCCGCCAAAAAATAAAAGCCGACAGCGCCGCATTTTCTCACAAACCTCTGATCTCGATCATTTTGCCGGTTTATAACGTCGAAGAAAAATGGCTGCGGATTTGTCTCGAATCGGTTTTGAAACAACTTTACGAGAACTGGGAACTTTGCATCGCCGACGACAAAAGCCCGAGCCCGAACTGTGCGGCATCGTTAAAGATAAGACACGGTACGGCAGATAGCGCAAACGTACTGATTACGTCGAATGAGAATGAGGTCATTCACAAAACCGAGTTCCTCGTACCGTTAAATGGCAGCGAACACGGCGCCGGAAGCAGCGGAGCCACCAAACCGGCGAACAGCAACACAAACAGCATATGCCGCACACTC
>CADEFG010000558.1 GCA_902826505.1 uncultured Acidobacteriota bacterium | reverse complement strand
GTTTCCGGCGGAATTGATCGCGCAGAGCCGGACGAGCGGCGACCAGACATTAAAAGGGACGAGCTATACCGCCAATGATTTTTTCAATCTGCCCTACACCGACGGCAAGATCACGCGAATCGAAGGAACCGATTATTTCGTTATCGAATTATTTGCCAAATAATTCAGATTTCCTCGTATTTTTTGAGTTTCCGGTAAAGCGTCGAAAGATCGATGCCCAAAATATTCGCCGCTTCCGTTTTTTCGTCGTCCACCGAATTTAAGATCTCAAAAATATAGCGGCGTTCCATTTCGTCGAGCGTCGGACGAATACCTTCGGGATCGCGCATTTCGAGCGAATTTTGGGCGTTTAATTTGATCTTCGGCGGCAGACTTTCGAGATCGATCTCCGCGCCCGAGAGAATAAAGGCGCGTTCGACGGCATTTTCAAGCTCGCGGACATTGCCCTGCCAGCTGTAACTGACGAGCGCCGTCATCGCCGCTTTGGTGATATGTTTTTCGTTCGCCCGCTGATTGCGTGCCGATTTGGAAACGAAATGTTTGACGAGCAGCGGAATATCCTCGCGGCGCTGGCGCAGCGGCGGCAAACTTATTTCGATCACGTTCAGACGATAGAACAGATCTTCGCGAAAACGATTTTCTCTGACTTCCGTTTCAAGATCACGATTCGTCGCGGCAATAATTCGCGTGTCGAAACCGACCGCCGCGCTCGCGCCGACCGGCAAAACTTCATGTTCCTGCAAAGCCCGCAGAAGTTTGACCTGCAAGGCAAGCGGCATTTCACCGATCTCGTCAAGAAAAAGGGTGCCGCCGTCAGCCGCGCGAAACAACCCTTTTTTATCGGCGGTCGCGCCCGTGAACGAGCCTTTCGTATGCCCGAAAAGCTCGGATTCGAGCAAAGATTCGGGGAGCGCGCCGCAATTGACCGCAAGAAAAGGTTCGTTGGCGCGCCCGCTGTTGAAATGAATCGCTTTGGCGATCAATTCTTTACCAGTTCCCGATTCGCCCTGAATCAGGATTCCGGCGTTCGTGTTGGCGACTTTTTCGACCAGATAAAAAACCTTTTGAAGCGCGTCGCTCGTGCCGATGATCTCCGAAAAACTGTATTTTTTGTCGAGCTCGCGCCGCAGTGCGCGGTTTTCTTTGGCTAATTCTTTAGTGCGAAGCGCGTTGCGGACGGTTTTCAGAAGATCCTCGTTGACGAACGGTTTCGTGATGTAATCGTAAACTCCCTTGCGGAGCGCGGCGATCGCCGAATCGACCGATGAATAAGCGGTCATCACGATCACCAACGCTTCTTCGTCGATCGCCTTGATCTGCGACAATAATTCGAGTCCGTCCATGCCCGACATTTTTATATCGGTCAGGGTCACATCAATTTCAACGGTCGGAAAAATTTCGAGCGCGGTTTCGGCACTGCTCGCCGTAAAAACGCGATAGCCTTCTTCTTCGAGTAATTGCCGGAGAATCGAACGCATCAATTCTTCATCTTCGACCACGAGAATATTCGGGTTTGCCATAGTGTTAAGTCCCAAGACTCAAGTCCCAAGTCCAAAGTCATAAGATCCAAGTTCCAAGTTAAAGGCTTTTGTTTGACATTTCAAATGTTTTAGTCGCAAAAGTGAGTTTGAGATCGGCAACTTGCGACCTGCGACCTGCGACTTGAGACTTGAGACTTGAGTCTTGCGGCTTTGAACTGGAAAGTCGCTTCGTGATAGCATCAAATTTATTTCATATTTATTTCAATGGGTCTTCATAAATCGTTAAAAACAATTCTTTTGATCGCCGTGTTATGTGTTTCCGTACTCAATGCACAGCAGACGAATCCGGTTGACCGGCAAGTGTCGAACCCGATCACCGACACGCCCAATATCGATCCGGTTTCGGAAGAACGATCGATCAAATCGCCGAAAAAGACAAACACTTCGGGCTACAAACCGGAGGGCGGCGACGACGAAGTGGTCGTTTATTCCGAAAAACAAACCGTCACCGGCGAAGCCGGAAACCGCGTCGTCACACATACCGGAAATGTCGATGTGCGTTACGGGATTTACCGGATGCAAGCCGATACGATCGTCATTTATGAAGCCGAAAACCGGCTCGTTGCGGAAGGCAGCGTTATTTTCGATCAGGGCGAAGACCAGCGCATCACGGGCGCGACCGGCGAATGGAATTACAAGACCAAGCTCGGGAAATTTGTCAATTCAACGGGGTTTACCAATCAAACGAACGACGGGACAGTTATTTATTTTACCGCCGACCGGGTTGAAAGAGTCAGCCTGAACGAAGTCGTCATCACCAACGGAAAATTTACCGCCTGCGAAGAAGCCGTGCCGAAATGGAGCTTTACGGCAAGCGAAGCGCGAATCCGTACAAACGACCGATTGAAGCTGAAAAACGCCAAATTCAAGATCAAAGATTACACACTCGTGCCGTTGCCCTATGCTTCGATTTCGATCAAAAAGGAAGACCGCAGCTCGGGTTTTCTGACGCCGACCGTCGGTTACTCGGCGCGCAAGGGCGCGCGGCTTTCGGGCGCCTATTACAAAACTTTGGGACGTTCGGCGGACGTTACGTTTCGCGGCGATTTATTCACCTCGCGCGGTGTCGGTTTCGGAATGGATGTCCGCACGCGCGCCAATTCCCGTTCTTACTTCGATTTCGGATTTTATGCCGTTAAGGACCGAATCCTCGGACCCGAGGCAAGTAAAGAAAATCCCGATCAGGGCGGTTCGATCGTTTACGCGCAGGGCGTTCATTATTTTCCGAACGGATTTACCGCCGCCGCCGATGTGCGGATCACTTCAAATCTGGCTTTTCGGCAGGTTTTCTCCGACGGAATCCAGCAGATCATTTCGCCGATCGAAGTTTCGCAAGCCTTTGTCAATAAAAGCTGGAACAATTTTACGCTCAATTTACTGGCACGCTCGCAGGTCATCTCGATCCCGAATGTCCGCATCAAAACAAAAAATCTGCCGAGCATCAATTTCGACAAACGACCGTCCGAGATCTCATTTTTGAAAAACGTTTATTTTTCCTTCAAAACGAGTCTCGAAGGTGTTTCGCGGCGCGAAGAAGTCGATAACGAAGCCTTGTATTTTCAACAAACCGGAAGCGCGCCGCTCGTGTCGCCGGCGCTCGGACAGCGCTTCGACATTCACCCGCAGGTTTCGGTTCCGTTTAATTTCAAATACGTTTCGGTGACCGCGACCGCCGGCACGCGCGTCACCTACTATTCGAATTCATTCAACGATATGCGCCAGATCGTCGGTCGCGACGTGATCCGCAAATACGGCGAATTCGAGCTCGATGTCCGTCCGGTCGCGCTCGCCCGGAATTTTTACGGCAAAAACGATGCTTTTCGTTTCCGCCACGTGATCGAGCCGTATCTGACCTATCGTTTGATCAAAGGCGTCAATAATTTTAACAAGGTCGTCCGCTTTGATTACGCCGACACCGAAACCGATACCAATGAAATCGAGTTCGGGCTGACCAACCGGTTTTACACGCGCAAATACACCGAAGCCGTCACGAACGAAGCGCAGAAGCTTTTGCAGGACAGTCCCGAGGCGAATAAAAAACCGCTCGCGATTCAGCCCTACGAAATGTTTACGGTGACTATTCGCGGAAAATATTTTTTCGACAAAACCTTCGGCGGCGCCCTGATTCCAGGGCAAAGAAACCAGATCGCGCCGATCACCGCGCTTTCGTTTTACACATTCGGCGGCGTTCCGCGCCGGTTTTCGCCGCTCAATATCGACGCGACCTACCGCCCGCGCAAAACGATTTTCGCCAATTCCCGGATGGACGTCGGGTTGCAGGGCGACGGGCTCCGCGCGATCTCGGCAACCGTCGGCTACGACACGAAATTGCTCAAGATCTTCCAGACCTTTTATTACACG
>CADEFG010000557.1 GCA_902826505.1 uncultured Acidobacteriota bacterium | reverse complement strand
AAAATTGTGCATTAAAATATAGTATAAAACCGAAATCATTCCGATCAGAGCGGAAGAAACGGCAATCAACTGCGGGTTTGAACCGATAAATATCGAGGCAAGCGAGATAATCCAGCTGATTGGTGCGAGAATCATGGAATCCAAAATTCCCGCGCCGAATCGCCGCCAAAGTGTCTGATATTTGTCCATAAATCACCTGCTTAAGTTTTTAAGTTTCTGCAAATAATTGACAACCGTCGCGACGAATGTCGAATGCGACCACGTCAGCGGCGAAACCGACGCGTGTTCGCCCGTTAACGGATTGACCTGTTCGGCGAGAACGCCCGACGGCAAGGCGTTTTTGACCGTCCATTCGAGAATTTCGAGCGCGCCCTTTAAATCCTGCTTTTTTTTCGCGATCGCGATCCGGTAATCGGCGAGCCAGAGCGTGCAGATAAACCACGCATTGCTCGGCGAATCGCCTGCAAACCGCATATAACCATCATCCTCAAAACGGATCACGCCGCCGATTTCGGTGTTGATCCAGAGATGTTTTTCGATCGCCTTCATCGTGCCGACGACCATTTTATCTTCCGCCGGAAACGCGCCGAGATAAAATGTGCCGAACAGCGACGCGTCGATCGTCGTGTCGGCTTCGTAATGATCGTCGCCGTGAAACTGCAGGGCGCGCAGGAATCTGCCGAGCTCGCGGCTGTAAAGATGTTTGCGCATCGCGCCGGTGATTTCGTCCAATGCGGTTTCGTAAATTTCGGCGCGTTCGGCTTCGCCAAAAAGCCGCGCAAAATTTGCTGCCGCCTGCAGTCCGGCGACGACCGATGCGCAGGTAAAAGTATGAATTCCGCGCCGGTCTTCCCAGAGATTCCAGCTCGGTGCGGGCAGACCCGTTTCTGCATGGCGAAAACCGACCATAAAATCGCCGCTCGGCACGATCAGTTTTCGATAAAGCTTGCGGACGAATTCAATCGCCCGGTATTTTTTGTAATGCTCCCACAAAGCCCACAAAACGAGCGCTGTTTCGTCTTCCTGAATCGGCACGAGCGCTCGTTTGGCGTGTTTGTCCCAAGCCGCGTGCCAGCCCGAAGCGACCGTTCCGTCAGCGTTATATTTTTGCAGAAAATAACCTTTTTCATGGACGATCTCGCCGCACAGACCGTAAAAGTTTCGCGCCAGCAGCGGAAAACCCGCCAAGTCGAGCGCGTTCGCGACAAACGCGCCGTCGCGTGTCCAGAGATAACTGTAATGGTCGGTCGCGCGTTCCGTGACATCCGAATCGTTCGCCGCGATGATCGCGCCCGCATTGTCGGTTTGCGTGTGAACGACGAGCAGCGAACGCTTGTAAAGCTCGACGATCTCGGGCGCGAGGTCGGCGAAATCGGTTTCGTTCTTATTGACCCAAACGCGCCAGTAATTTTCCGTGTAGCCGAGATATTGTTCGGGTTTTCGGTCCAAAATATGCTCGTTCAGGCGCAAAACTTCGGCGTGCGATGTGCCGGCGGCGATCCAGTAAAAAAACTCGAAACTGTCCTGCGCTTCAAGCCGAAAACTGACCTGCACGGTCGAATCGACCGAACCTTCGGTGATCGCCCCGCCGTGCAGCTCGCCGTCTTCGGCGTCGCGCCAGGTTCCTTCCTGATCGCGAAAAGCCTTGCGTCCGGTCGAAAAATTGTCGAAATGCGGCGCGGTGTTGATCAAAAAATAGCGATGCTTTTTGTAATGTACGAGCGCGCGCGATTCGGGATCGTAAAACGCCGTGTCGCCGACCTTGTTTTCGTAGATCCGAAAATCGTGATGCAGAAAAACGCGGATTTCGCGCGGACGGTCGAGCAAATTTGAAACGCGGACGCGCCGCAGAAAGATGTTTTCGTGACTCGCGACCGTATCGTTCGAGACGATTTCCAAACCCAGATCCGCGTTGGTCAAGCGAACATCCGTAACGAGCGTTTCGGGCAAATATTTGAGTTCGCGCTTCCAATCATTTTCGAAAATCCACGAAAATTCGCCGTCCGCCCAAACGCCGAACCGAAACGGAAAGCCTTCCGAATGATTTTCCTGCCCGACGTGCGGAAAATAAACGTCGCGGATCTGATATTTATCGTCAAAAGTGACAAGCAACGAACCGTTGCCAACCGGAATATCACGCATAAAATTACGAGAAAAGATTTTCGTAAGTATTTTACACGATTTTCAAGATAAGGAATTGGCGGAATAATATTTTTGGAAAGAAAAGCAAAAAGGCGCAGATAATTTGCGGATTGGCAGCGCCTTTTTTGTTTCGCGGACAGTTTGACTGGTATCGTCAATGCGTGCCGATCATTTTATTGATTTCACAACACGAATTTTGTTGCCGGTTGAGCTATCCATACTCTTTTTTCGGCATAAATCTTCTTTGCCGAAATTTCGAAAAGCGATCGTCTAGCTGTCATGAAGGATGAAGGATGACATCCAGCAAAAGACTATCAACCTGTCCCGTCACGGTATCAATAATTAAAGCGTTGATCCTCGGATTCGGATTGTTGCTCAATACCACGACGCGAACGGCGGACGAATTCGGCAGTGGCGTAATATCCGTTGAAGCGGCTTCGCCCGTCATCAGCGTGATCGTGTCGGATATATTTTGCGAAGCGATCGTCTGTTTGCACACGCCGCCGCTGCAAATTCCCGGCGCATATTCGATTCGTCTGAAAGCATAGTTTTCAAGGGTCATATTATTTGAACCGTCTTTCATGACCGCCATTCGCAGCATTTGATTCGGACCCAAAGTTATGATGCCGGTATCGGCGACGACCCGTATCTGGTTTTGCGTCTGCGCCTTTGAATCAAAACTCGTCAGCGCGACCAGAGCGATGCTCAACGCGAGTGCGATCGATAATGTAATTCTTCTCCGTTTCATAATTTTTTTCTCCTTTGTTTTTCTAAAGAAAACGATGTCGCCGTTTTAGCGCGAAGGCACGGCGATCAGCGGTAATTTAATGTCGGTCGTCATGTTCGTGATTCCGATGTTTGAATCTTTGGTGCCTTCCTTCTGAAAGAGCGCATAGCCCCACATACCCGAGGTTTTGGCGTATCTTCCGACGTGAATGTGAGCTTTGATCGAAGGGTTGAGACCGCCGTGAAAGATGATCTGGTAACTGTTTCCGCCGGCAAAAATGGCGGACGCGAAGACTTTCATATATAAATACGTCGTTCCGTCATCGTAGCCTTCGACGTGGAAATCCGCCGCGCGACCGTCAAGGTGTGCGCTCTGGTTGCTTCCGCCGGGCGGCACGAAATTTCGGTCGCCCGAGGTGACGTTGACATTCGCTTCAAAAAAATTGCAAACCGCCTGCAAAACATTTTTTACTTCCGCATCCGTTATTGTGTATCCGTTATAATTTACTGTCGGCATTTCTTTTCTCCTTTTTTCCAAACAATTCCAAATTAAACTCTGAACAGCTTTTTGCTTCTGCTTGGTTTGTTCAGACGTTCGAGATTTTGAAATAGTCGAACAAAATTTCACATTTTTTATTTAAAAAATTTCTTGTAAATTATTGTGCAAAAAGCGTTTTTGGTTTCCGTCTAAAACGGTTTTAGCTTCTCGGGAAAATTGGACAATGTGAGCTTATGCGATCCGATTTCGCGAAGAAAAAATGGTTTGGAAAAAAGTCGAACGGCATTTGGCGGATTTGAGAAACGCGGCTTGGTTTCGGGAAATTCGGCGAAAAATGAATCTAGCCGATTAAGTATTGTTAGATTTTGGATTTGTGTTCTGCGGCAGTCAGTTTCGTCCAAAAAATTATGTCAAGCTTATTTGGCATTGACGGTTTTCTCGATCGTCGAATCCAGTTCTCTTTTGATTTCTGCGTCGAAACCGGTGATCTTTTTCACCAGTTTGCCGTTGCGGTCAAAGACGGCGGTTTGCGGAATGTTGTC
>CADEFG010000556.1 GCA_902826505.1 uncultured Acidobacteriota bacterium | reverse complement strand
GTTTTCCGGATTAAAAACTTAATCTTTTAATTTAACTCAAACCTATTAAATGCTGTAAATTTTCAATTTTCCTCGACGCGCTGAAACTATCATACCAATTTTTTTTAACAAGATAAACACAAACATTAAAGTTTTAACAAATTATTTGTCACGCTTGACGCTTTAGGAATTTCCGAACCGGCAGTGTTAAAATAAATTTCACCGGAAATAAAACAAATCGCCCGATATCCCCGAATTATTGGCAAATTTTTCAACTAAATATAAAGGAGTAAAAAATAATGGACGCATCGAAAAAATCATACGACATTCCGAAATTCAAAGAACAATACGAAAATTTCATCGGCGGCGAATGGATCGCGCCGCGCGGCGGCGAATATTTCGACAATATTTCGCCGGTTGACGGCAAACCGTTTACCCGCATTGCGCGTTCGACCGAAGCGGACATCGAGCTCGCGCTCGACGCGGCGCATAAAGCCGCGCCCGCTTGGAACAATTCTTCTGCTACCGAGAGAAGCAATCTTTTATGGAAGATCGCCGACGTGATGCAGGAAAATCTCGAACTTCTCGCACGCGCCGAAACCTGGGACAACGGCAAACCGATCCGCGAAACGATGGCGGCTGATCTGCCCTTGGCGATCGATCATTTCCGCTATTTTGCGGGCGTCATCCGCGCCGAAGAAGGCGGCGCGACCGAGCTCGATTCGAATACGCTGTCGATCAATATCAAAGAACCTCTGGGCGTCGTCGCGCAGATCATTCCGTGGAATTTTCCGCTTCTGATGGCAACCTGGAAAATGGCACCCGCGCTTGCCGCCGGAAACTGCACGATCGTCAAACCGGCGGAACAAACGCCGGCTTCGATCATGGTTTTGATGGAACTCATTCAGGACATTCTGCCGCCGGGAGTTTTGAATATCGTCAACGGTTTCGGTCCCGAAGCCGGCAAACCGCTCGCCACTTCGGAACGCGTCGCGAAAGTCGCGTTCACGGGCGAAACGACGACCGGACGCCTGATCATGCAGTATGCGTCGCAAAACTTAATTCCCGTGACGCTCGAATTAGGCGGCAAATCGCCGAATATTTTCTTTGAAAGCGTGATGGACGCCGACGACGATTTCTTTGACAAATGCCTCGAAGGCGCGGCGCTTTTCGCGCTTAATCAAGGCGAAGTCTGCACTTGCCCGTCGCGCATTTTGGTGCAGGAATCGATCGCCGATAAATTTATCGACCGCATCGTCGAACGCACAAAGGCAATTAAGCTCGGTCATCCGCTCGATCCTTCGACGATGATCGGCGCGCAGGCGAGCCGCGATCAATACGAAAAGATCCTGAATTACATCCAGATCGGCAAGGACGAAGGCGCGGAAGTCCTCTGCGGCGGCGGCGCGCATCGCAATCTCGATACGATCGAAGAAGGTTATTATGTTGAACCGACCTTGCTCAAAGGTCACAACAAAATGCGTGTTTTCCAGGAAGAGATCTTCGGTCCGGTTTCGTCCGTGACGACTTTCAAAACCGAAGCCGACGCGATCGAAATCGCCAACGACACGCTTTACGGTCTCGGTGCGGGCGTCTGGACACGCGACGCGCACCAGCTTTATCAAGTTCCGCGCGCGATCAAAGCCGGACGCGTCTGGGTCAACTGCTATCACAATTATCCGGCACACGCGCCGTTCGGCGGCTACAAAAAGAGCGGCTTCGGACGCGAAAACCACAAAATGATGCTCGATCATTACCGCAACAACAAAAATATGTTGGTGTCGTATGACAAAAAAGCGATGGGATTTTTCTAAATAACAATTAAGCGCAGATGAACCGAGGATGAACGCAGATTTTTATGGTTTGCGTTCATTCAAATTTGATTCAATAAAATTGTTGAATAATTATCAAGACAAAATCAAATACATTGAGCAAGAACAGAAAGAATTCTGTCGCAAATATGAAGCTGATTTTCAACCAATTAATTTTGACTTGAGATTCGGTTTTTCAGACAATTTCTTTTCAGGGATAATTTTTTTAAATGGTTTGCGACATCCGCAAGACGGCAATATGTGCGGTTGGTATTTTTGGGCAAGTGAAGAATTTTCTGAGGCTGATGATTTTTTCAAATCAATGCATATTTATCATTTGATTGATCGTTCTCCGAATTTACTAAAATACCTTGCACTTCCTACCCTACGCTATTTTATTGGTCGCTTTCAGCGATTTTGGTTGAAGCTGCATAAACATTTGATTATTAGAAATGGATACATACGATTATATTGCGCAAATGTCTTTATATATTGAGGAAAGGAATTGGGCAGGTCTTGAGTCAAATTTCAGGCAAATTGCCGAATCTATATCAGAAAAAGAATATGCTGCCAAAATTGCGGAAGTAGATTTATCAAACTACCAAAAAGCATTATGCGCTCAACTTTCTCTTATTATCAAAAAGGCACTTAATTTAGACGCCAAAGCAGTTTATTTTGAATATGACCTTGATAATGATTGGCAAAGTCATTTCTTTGTTTGCCAAGAATATAACCCGCCAGCAATAGGCGATGACGAATGGGCTTGTGATTGGGTTGATGAATTGAAAGGTGAAGATTTGAGATCGTTTGGCGATTTGTATTTACCTGGATTTGACTCAACAGAAAGCCAAAAAGGCGCAAACCTTTATCTCATTGCAAGAACAATTTCTACTTTTGGACGTTGTTGCGAAAAATTTCAAGACAATAATTTTGCAATTTGCATGGCATTTCATGACCAAGACCCGGTGATGAGAATTTATGAGCCATAGAAAATAAAATTCTAAAAGTAAAATCACCTGCCACGCGAAAAGATAATTGCGAAAACCCTGTTATGTATGGAATGAACAAAAGCAAGTTGCGAATCGTGCCGCACGACGAAGCGTGGAAAGATGAATTTTCGGCGGAACGCGGGCGCATCAAAGCAGCCCTTGCGGATTCATCCGTGATTATCGAACATATCGGCAGCACGGCGATTCCAAGCGTTTGCGCAAAACCGATTTTAGACATCGCGATTCTGTGCGGCGCGAAAGGTCTCGACACAGTCGCCGAGGCGCTCGCCAAACTCGGTTACGAATATCGCGGCGGGTTCGATGATGAGAGCGGACATTTTTACGCCGTTTTGGAGAAAGACAATATCCGATATTGTCAGGCGCATATTTACACGAAAGCTAATGCCGATTGGCATTTAAAATTGAAATTCCGCGATTGTTTACGGCAAAACGCAGAACTGGCGCGTGAATATAATGATTACAAATTGGAGCTCGCGAAAAAACTTTCGGGCAAATCCGAATATGCGCGCATTAAGTCGAATTGGGTCGATTCGTTTATACTGAAAGTATTATGAAAGAAGTAGCACGAGTTCACGTCACGGAAGAAGCAAAAAAAGTCATTGCCGAACTTCGCGCCAAACACGGCGAATTGATGTTTCATCAATCGGGCGGCTGCTGCGACGGCTCTTCGCCGATGTGTTACGCGAAGGGCGAATTCATCGTCGGGCGCGCCGATGTTTGGCTTGGGCAAATCGACGGCTGCGATTTTTATATCGCGAAAGACCAGTTTGAAACGTGGCAGCACACGGAATTGACGATCGATGTCGTGCCCGGACGCGGCGCGTCGTTTTCGCTGGAAATTCCGCTCGGGCTAAGGTTTGTCACGAAATCGAAAATGTTTTGTCTGAAAGACAACGAAACATTGATCGCGACCAGGCGCGGCGATAAAATGTGATGCCGGTTTTGGATTTTGGATTGTTCTTCAGTTTTAGATTTTAAATCTTGTCTTGAGCTGAATTCTTAATCGAAGATATAAATGTTAAAATTCAAATGACAAAAAATCCAAAATCCAAAATCTAAAATCCAAAATGAAAATAATCGTTTACGAAAAACCGACCTGAACGACGTGCCG
>CADEFG010000555.1 GCA_902826505.1 uncultured Acidobacteriota bacterium | reverse complement strand
ACAACAATATGTTGCTGGTCGAAATCAAGGCGTTGAGCTATGTACCGTCCGAGGCGGTCAGACTTTACACGGCGCACGAACATTGGCTGGTTTGTCCGATGCACGTGCTTTGGAAATTCAACCGCGAAGTTTGTGTCGAAAAGGAATGTCTGAAATGTCAATTAGCCGGCAAAAGACCGCAGCAATTGTGGCGGCAGACCGGGCTTTTGGAGAAAAATCTCAAATTTGTTGACCGTTTTCTTTCGCCGAGCCGTTTTACTTTGAACAAGCATCTGGAAATGGGTCTCGATATTCCGATCGAGCAGATGCCGTATTTTTTGCCCGCACCGAAGGAGACGGAAAATCTGCCGACCGATGAAAACGGATCGCGCCCGTATTTTCTGTTCGTCGGACGATTGGAATATATCAAAGGCGTTCATAATTTGATTCCGGTTTTTAAAAACCATCCGCAATACGATTTATTGATCGCGGGCGGCGGCGAATACGAAGAAACGCTGAAAAAACACGCCGAAGGCATCGAGAACATCAAATTTTTGGGCAGATTAGATCAAAAACGTCTGCAAGGTCTTTATAAATCGGCGATTGCCGTGCTCGTTCCGTCGATTTGCTACGAAACGTTCGGCATCATCATCATCGAGGCTTTTTCACTTAAAACGCCGGTTATCACAAACAATCTCGGGGCACTTCCGGAAGTTGTCGAAGACAGCGGCGGCGGTTTTATTTATAATAATGAAAACGAATTGATCGCCGCGATGCACAAACTTGCCGCCGATTCCGCCCTCAGAAACGAGCTTGGCGAAAAAGGTTACGAGGCTTACCATAAATACTGGGACGAAAACGCCCATTTGGAAAAATATCTCGGGCTGATCGATTCGATTCGACAAGCAAAACAGGCTAAAAAAGGCAAAACCGGCAAATTGAAAAAACAGCCGGCGGTTGTTTCTTAAAAGTTGAAATTGGAATTTATCCGAAGTTGATTGTTTTATCTAAATTCCAAACAAATAAATTTACCGTTTGAGAATTATGCAGGTAACGCAAAAAGTGAAAGTGCCGATTCTGACTTATCATTCGATTGACGAATGCGGGTCGGTGATTTCAACCGCGCCGGAAGTTTTCCGGCGGCAGATGCAATTTTTGAGCGAAAACGGCTACAAGGTTATTACCTTGAACGAACTCATCGATTCCTTGTGTGAGCATCACACTCCGTTACTGAAAACCGTCGCTCTGACTTTTGACGACGGTTTTCAGAATTTTTTGACGGAAGCATTTCCGGTGCTGGAAAAATACGGCTTTCGGGCGACGGTTTTTCTCGTCACCGATTATTGCGGAAAAAATAACGACTGGGCGGGAAATCCGCCGGAGCTTCCGCCGAGCAAAGTTCTTTCGTGGAATGAAATCAAGGAATTACACAATAACGGGATCGAATTCGGCGGTCACACGCGAACGCATCCCGATTTAACGAAAATTTCGGATTCCCGCGTCGAAAGCGAAATTGTCGAATCAAAAGCGATGATCGAAGATTCGCTCGGCAGCGCGGTGACGACTTTTGCTTATCCGTTCGGAAAATTTAATTCAACGGTCAAACGGTCGGTCGAAAGGTCCTACAAAGCGGCGTGTTCGACGAATTTAGGAAAAGTGCGGTCGGGCAGCGATTTTTATTCTTTGGAAAGAGTTGATACGTTTTATCTGTCGAATCCGAAAATTTTCAATCGTCTGGCTTCCAGATCATTTGACGGATATATGTTTTTCGGTCAAGTAATGCGCGATTTTAAAGCATTTGCGACACGCAATTAAAGCAAATTATTTTTCAAGTTCAAGTTAAAAATTAAGGTTAAAATTATGTCACTAGTTTCTCGAATCAGCCGTCATACAAAATTATCTTTGGAAGCCGTCAAACATCGCGAACGGCAAACTCCGCCGTTTATGATTATCTTTATCAATTCGATCTGTAATCTGACGTGCGAGCATTGTTTTTACTGGAAGGAGCTCAATAAACGCGACGATCTCAAATTTGAAGAATTTGAAAAGCTGTCGCTCGAACTCGGCGATTTTGAAAATCTCAATCTCTCGGGCGGCGAACCGTTCATCAATCAGGAATTCGGCGAGATTTGCACGCTTTTCATCAAAAACAACAACGTCAGAAACATCTACGTGCCGACCAACGGATATTTCACCGACCGCACCGAAAAAGCGCTCCGCAAGGTTTTGGCAAACAAATCGCTCGAGCTTTTCGTCTGCGAACTGTCGCTCGACGGGATGCCCGAGTATCACAACAAGTTTCGCGGCAATCCGCGCTCGTTTGAAAAGGCGATGGAAACCTACCAAATGCTTGCCGAACTTCAAAAAGAAGATCCGAGTCTGCGAATTCACGCGAATACGGTCGCGATGGGCGAAAATATGGACGAAGCTTGGCAGTTGACCGAATATCTGCACGATAATTGCCCGGCGATGGAGCATCACAATCTCGCGATCATTCGCGGCGACCGCAAAAATCCGTCGCTCCAGGGACCGCAGCTCGAAAAATACAAGGAACTTTACCGTCACGTCGCCGAAGTGTGGCAAGACCACGAAAAACAGCGCTTCGGCGCGAGCGTCGAACCGATGCTGCAATGGGCAAAGGTCAAAACCATCGAATCGGAAACGCAGTTTATTCCGTGCAAAGCCGGAATTTTGACCGGCGTCGTTTACGCGAACGGCGATGTCAGCGTCTGCGAACAGCATTTTCCGATCGGAAACCTAAGAAAAAACAGCTTTTTCGAAATCTGGGATTCCGAGGAAGCACAAAAACTGCGGGCGCAGATCAAAGCCAAAGCGTGCTACTGCACCAACGAAATTTTTATGTGGTCGAGCATTGTTTTTCAGCCCGTCCAATTGACGAGAGCAATTATCGGCGCGAAAACATCGAAACTCGGTGCGAAACCGACGACTGCCGGGACTAAAATTTAATTTTCGGAAGTTTTGGATTTAATTATGACCGCTAACCTATCTTTTGTTTCGGTGATTGTTCCTGTTTATAACGGCAGTAAATTTTTGCATTCGTGTCTTGACGCGCTTTTTGCCTCGGATTATCCGAAATTTGAAGTCATCGTCGTCGACGATGGTTCGACCGACGAGAGCGCGCAGATCAGCCGTCAAAAAGGCGCGACCGTGCTCTCGTCGGAACGCCGCCAATCGGGACCGGCTGCCGCCCGCAACCTGGCGGCGAAAAAAGCGGCGGGCGATATTTTGCTCTTTGTTGATGCCGATGTCGTCGTCAAAACCGACACGATTAGCAAAGTTGCCGCCGCTTTTGAGCTTAAACCGGAAATTTCGGCGCTCTTCGGTTCTTACGATGATGCGCCGGGCGAGAAAAACTTTCTCTCGCAATACAAAAATCTTCAGCATCATTTTGTGCACCAGAATTCAAACCCGGAAGCCGCGACCTTCTGGGCAGGACTCGGTGCGGTGCGCCGCGATGTTTTTACTTCGATCGGCGGATTTGATTGCGAAAAATTTGCGATTCCTTCGATCGAGGACATCGAACTCGGCGTCCGTTTACGCGCTGCCGGACACCGCATTTTACTCGACCGGGATATTCAAGCGAAACATTTGAAAAAATGGGAAGTCGTCTCGCTCGTCAAGACCGATATTTTCTGCCGCGCCGTGCCCTGGTCGAAACTTATTTTGACGAGTCAGGGAATGATCAACGATATGAATCTGAAAACCGCCGACCGCTTGAGTTCGGTTTTCGTCGCGCTTTCGCTGGCGGTTTTTCCGTTTGTCTTCTGGAAACCGTTTTTGGCTATTTTACTCGTCGTCTTTTTGCTTGCCATCGTTTTGCTAAATTGGAAATTCTTTCGATTTTTCTCCGAAACAAAAGGGATTTTGTTTGCCGCGATGACCTATCCGTGGTTGTTTCTCTATTTCTTTTACAGCGGCGTGAA
>CADEFG010000554.1 GCA_902826505.1 uncultured Acidobacteriota bacterium | reverse complement strand
AAGCCGCTGCGGTGACGAATCATCGATTAAAGCCCGACAAGATGACGCTCGACAAAACCGATCTGATCGTCCGCGCCGCCAACGAAGTCATCGAAGGCAAACTCGACGCGCATTTTCCTTTGAGAGTTTGGCAGACCGGTTCGGGTACGCAGACGAATATGAACGCCAACGAGGTCATCTCGAACCGCGCGATCGAAATCGCGGGCGGCGAGATGGGCTCGAAAAAACCGGTTCATCCGAACGACGACGTCAATATGTCGCAATCGTCGAACGATACTTTTCCGACCGCGATGTATATCGCCGCCGCCGAACGTCTGAACGCGCTGATTCCGACCGTCCAAACGGTTGCGGACGCGATCAACGCCAAAGCCGAAGAATTTGCCGATGTCGTCAAAATCGGTCGCACGCATTTGCAGGACGCGACGCCGATCACGGTCGGACAGGAATGCGGCGGTTGGGCAAGTCTGATCGAACGCGATATTGAGAGATTAAAACTGGTTCTCGACGGGTTGTTTGACCTGGCGATCGGCGGCACGGCGGTTGGCACCGGTTTGAACGCGCATCCCGAATTTGCCGACCGCGCCGCGAAAGAGATCGCCGATCTAACGGGCTTGCCGTTTCGTGCTCATCCGAACAAATTCGCCGCGCTTTCGGCGCACGACGAGATTGTTTTTGCTTCGGGCGCGCTCAAAACTCTCGCCGCGAGCCTGATGAAGATCGCCAATGATATTCGGTGGCTCGCTTCGGGACCAAGATGCGGGATCGGTGAGATCACGATTCCCGAAAACGAGCCGGGCAGTTCGATCATGCCCGGCAAGGTCAATCCGACGCAGTCCGAAGCGATCACGATGGTTGCCGCGCAGGTCATGGGCAACGATGCCGCAATCGGTTTTGCGGGTTCGCAGGGGAATTTCGAACTCAATGTTTTCAAACCCGTGATGATCCACAACTTTCTGCATTCGGTTCGGCTGTTAAACGATGCGTGTCAGGGCTTTGTCGAATTCTGCGTTTCAGGGATCGAATTAAACCGTCCGCAGATCGATAAATATTTGCAGGATTCGCTGATGCTGGTGACGGCATTAAACCAGCATATCGGCTACGATAATGCCGCAAAGATCGCTAAAAACGGGCATAAAAAGGGAATCAGTTTAAAGGAATCGGCGATTGAATTGGGACTTTTAACGAGCGAACAATTTGACGAATGGGTAATTCCGGTAGATATGACGCATCCGTAAAATTTATTTTTCAAATTTTACGGATGACGGCAATTTTCTGCGGCGCTGAACAATAAAGTTACAGTTTCAGTCTTTCGTATTGTGCAAATAGCTTTGTAATTTCCGCATTTATAGTTTGTTGAGCCGCCGGGTTGGTTTCCTGGTCACGGCGCTTGACCAGTTCTTCGATTTGAAACTGAATAATTTCCTGTTTTGTTTCCGGCTTTTTGCTTTTACTGATTTGGTATTTATTATCCATCCAATGATTTTACTACAACGTAAAAAGTTAGCGCCAATCAACCAGTTGACAGATTTTATCGGACAGGTTTTCGAACCGGACGGCAGGAATCCAAAAACACAAACCCCCGTCTTATCCGAAATCGAAATGTCGTTCAAAGTCGTTGAGAGATTTTTATTAACGATTGACGATTGACGATTGACGTCTTTAAGGCTTTTTTATTTTTGCGCAGCGAGTCGAGAATTTTATTGAATAAATGCGCGGCAGCGCGCGCCGCCGCGACTGACGAATTCTCGTCCCGAACTAGATAAAGAACGGTGCGAGCACAAGCGTGATCGTTGCGAGCAGTTTGATCAAAACGTGCAAGCTCGGTCCTGCCGTGTCCTTGAACGGGTCGCCGACCGTATCGCCGACGATCGCCGCTTTATGCGCGTCCGAGCCTTTGCCGCCGTGTTCGCCGGTTTCGATAAACTTCTTGGCATTGTCCCACGCGCCGCCCGCGTTATTGAGAAACAACGCCATCAGGATTCCGACGATCGTGGCGACCATCAAAAATCCGGCAACGCCTTCGGCACCGGTCGCCGCGCTTGCCGTACGGTTGCTGCCCATTCCGTCATATAACAGACGGAAAACGATGCCGACGACGACCGGCGTACAAACCGCTAAAACTCCCGGCAAAACCATCTCGCGCAAAGCCGATTTCGTGACGATGTCAACCGTCCGACCGTAATTCGGTTTCGACGTTCCCGCCAAAATTCCTTTATCATTCTTGAATTGGTCGCGAACGTCTTCGATGACGACCTGCGCGGCTTTTCCGACCGCCCGAATTGCCAGAGACGCGAACAAAAAGACGAGCATCGCGCCGAGCATCGCACAAACAAAAACGACCGGTTTCGTCAGATCGACCGACGTGATCCGCGCGCCGTAATGTCTGACTTCGTCGAGATACGCCGAAAACAAAAGAAATGAAGCGAGCGCGGCTGAACCGACGGCGTAGCCTTTCGTCAACGCTTTCGTCGTGTTGCCGACCGCATCGAGCTTGTCGGTTTTGTCGCGAACTTCGTCCGGTTGGTTCGACATTTCGACGATGCCGCCCGCGTTATCCGTGATCGGTCCGAAAGTGTCCATCGCGAGAACGTAACCGGCAGTTCCGAGCATCCCGATCGTCGCGACGGCGGTTCCGAAAAGTCCCGCATTTTTGAGCCCCGACGATTCACCGAGCAGATACGAGGTGATCAGCGCGACGCCGATCACGATGATCGGCATCGCGACGCATTCCAAACCGACGGCGATGCCGCTGATGATGTTCGTTGCCGGTCCGGTCACCGAAGCGTTGGCGATCGATTGAACCGGACGATAATCCGATTCGGTGTAATACTGCGTGATAAAGAGAAACGCGACGGACGTTAAAAGACCGATGATTCCGCAAGCCCAAAAATAAAGCCACGCCTGCGGGGCAGCCGAAACGCCGTTCGCATCGTGCGGGTTCAAAAGCCAGTAGCACGCGCCGCCGAAAAGAATTGCCGCACCGACCGCCGTCACATAATAGCCGAGATTGAGGGCTTTCATCGGGTTGGTCGTATCTTCTTTGGTCTTGACGATCATCACGCCGACGATCGAAGCGATGATACAAAGCGCCGACACGACCAGCGGAAAAAGAATCACGCCGAGCTGTTGATTCGGGGCAAAAAGCTTCGCATTTGCCGTGAAGAGCGATGCGCCGAGGATCAGCGCGCCGATGTTTTCGGCGGCAGTCGATTCAAAAAGATCGGCACCGCGTCCCGCGCAATCGCCGACGTTGTCACCGACCAGATCGGCGATCACTGCCGGATTTCGCGGATCGTCTTCGGGAATTCCCGCTTCGACCTTACCGACCAGATCGGCGCCGACGTCCGCCGCCTTCGTATAAATTCCGCCGCCGAGCTGCGCAAAGAGCGCGACGAACGACGCGCCGAACGCAAAACCGATGATCACGAGCGGAACATTCGCGATCGAAACGTCGGGATGGACGAGCCTGACGGCATAAAACAGCACCGTGATTCCGAGCAGACACATCGCGACGACAAAAAGTCCGGCAACCGCGCCGCCGCGAAGTGCGGTCTGCAATGCGCCGTTGAGCGATGTGACGGCAGCCGAAGCCGTCCGAATATTCGTGCGGATCGAAATCCACATTCCGATATAGCCCGCGCTGACCGAACACGCCGCGCCCAAAATAAATGCAACAACCGTCCAGATCGCCAGAGGCGTTTTGAGAAGCGGATCGTATGTCGTCGTCGGACGCAGAAATGCGTAAAGCAACCCGAGCAGAATTGCGACGACTAACGCCAAATAGCCGATAGTTGTATTCTGGCGTTTCAGAAATGCTTCCGCGCCCTCTTTAATAGCGTTTGAAATGACCTGCATCTCGGGCGTTCCGGTGTCGCGCTTCAAAACATTCTTGATCAGAAAGAATGCGAAACCGAGCGCCAGGACACTAATG
>CADEFG010000553.1 GCA_902826505.1 uncultured Acidobacteriota bacterium | reverse complement strand
TTCTCGCCGCTTTTCTCGCGGTTGTCGGCAGAAAGGACGACGACCGCTCCCAATTGTCTGACGAGGCTCTTGCCTTAGCCAAATCCGACCACGATATGGCGTATTGGGTTGGCGAAGCGTATTCGCAGCTCGGCGAAAAGGATTTGGCTTTCAAATGGCTCAATCGCGCCCTTAAACTCGGCAACGAAAATAAAACTTTTTATCTAAATGACATCTGTCTCGCCCCGCTTCGTGATGACGAGCGCTTTGCCGAACTAATGGAACAGATGGACAAGAAAGATTAAAAGTGGAAAAGGTTAAAAGGGAAAAAGGGAAAAAGTTGGGTAAATGCTCGCGCAACCAACTTTTCCCCTTTTAACTTTTTTACCTTTTTCGACTTTTACTTCATCATTTCGACGACGCGAACGCTCGCGTAATTTTTCAAAAACGGCGCGGTTTTCAAAATTTTTCCGTCCAATCTGATCGCCGAGTGCAAAACGCTTTCGGGAAATCCGAGAACTTCGATCAAATTCACAAACGGAATCGAAAATGCGCGGCTTCGAACGGCGGAAAACCGGTCGGCGAATTTTTCCAGTTCGGCATCGGTCAAAGGTCGTTCAAACGGCGAAACGTCGTGCGATTGATACGGGATCAGATTTCTGACAAACCGGACGAATTTTGAATTTCTGACCGGTTCGAGAAAAATCGCGCGTCCGCCTTTTTTCAAAACGCGGAAAACTTCCGCCGAAGCCATCTGTAAATCGAGATGATGCAAAATCGCCATCCCGAAAACAACGTCAACCGATTCGTTTTCAAGCGGAAGCTCGTGCGCCGAACCGACGCGAAGTTCGGCGTTTTCGGCAAACCCGTGAAGACTGAGACGCTTTTCGCCGATTTCGACAAGCTCGGGCGAAATATCAATCCCGATCACTTTTTCCGCGCCGTGCATGGCGATCAAAACGCTGTTTTCACCTGCGCCGCAACCGTAATCCAAAACCGTCAGCCCGCGCACATCGCCCAATAAATGATAAGCAAATTCGAGTTGATACGGCGTCTCAAACGGCGGATTTAAATATCTTTCGAGAAGCTCTTCAGTCAGCCGTAAATCTTCGGATTCGCGTTTTTGCGCCTCGCCCGCACTTCGTTCAATCTCGACGCTTTCCCATTTTCTGATGTCTTCGACATTTGCCGCTGCATTCATTTCTTTTGTATTTTCCTTGTTTCCGTTTCTAAAATATCAATCTCGCAACCGATCTTTTTATCCTTGAATTTTGAATTCGGCGCGAGACGATAATTTCCCGTTTGCCAATTCGTAAAACCGACTGCGTTAAAACCGTCAACCAAAGCATTGCGCGGCGGCACGTAAATATCGCCCTTTGGAATGTTTTTGCCGTTGACGATGACGTTATCGGCAACGGTCGAATCGGCGAAATATTTCGCGAAAACGCTTTTGCCGATGACGCCTTCACCGGCAAACCCGTAATTATTGTTTGAAAAAATATTTTTTTGAAAAACAAACCGCCGCGAAGCGTCGCCGTGCGCCGTAATGACGTTGCCGTCGTGAAAAACCGTATTGTTCGCGACCGTAATGTCTTCGCCGCCGGAAATCGTGATAAACCTGCCGTCCGCGCCGAATTTCCGCGAATCGAGATTTTCAAAAAGATTGTTGATGATTTGCACGCGTTTCATCGTCGCGCTCGGGTAAACGTCGTCACGTCCGAGAAAATTGATGCCGCCGCCGCTGTTGCGAATGATGTTGTCCTGCATCACGACATCTTCGATCACGCTCCACGGCGCGGTGCCGTTTTGGTTGCGGATCGTCAGGCGCACCGCCATTTCGTCAAAACTGTTTTCGATAATATTGCCGATGACGCGGACATTTCGGGCGTTTTTGAGCTCGAACGTGCATTTGATCGTGACATTTCCGCGCCATTCCGCCGGTTTTGTCATCAGATTGTTGCGAATTTCAATATCGGTCGGGACGAGATTTTTGATGCTCGGGTCAGCGCCGCCGAAAAGAATATTTTCGGCGCCCGCTTCGAGATAATTATTGATGATTTTATAACCGCCCGCGCCGTTCCAGCCGGCAATCGCCTGCGTTTCTTCTTCTTTATAAGCGAATCCGGCGAGGTAACTGTTTTTGATGACCGTCTCCGCGCTGTTTAAGGCGATTCCGCGCCGCGTTTTGCCCGGCGGGTTCGGATGCAGATAACAACGGTCGAACTCAAAACCTTTCGGCATTTCAGCGGAAGTTTGATTGTCCGTGCCGAGCGCGACGAGATTATAAACATAATCGCTGCCAAGGGGCGCGAATTCGATTCCGACAAAGCGGAAATGATGCGCGTTCGGTGCGGTTTTAAGCGCCGGTTCGCCCTCGCCGCGACTTAAGATTTTCGGCATCAAAGCCGCGTCGCTCGGACTGACCCGCACACCGTCTTTCGGTAATTTGTCGAGTTCCGAAGATTGGATCGTGATAAATTCCGCGCCTGCTTTGTTCGGCAGCGTAAACGAGCCGACAAACTTTGCGCCCGCCTCTAAAACGATCGTATCGCCCGCTTTGGCGCGGTCAATCGCCGATTGAAGATTACCGCCCGCCCGAACGTAAATCGTCGCGCCGCTGACGCTCGGTTCGGTTTCGGAAATTAGATTTTTGCCGAGAAAATACACGCCGACGGCAAGCGGAACCAGCAAAAACGCGCACAGCAAAACAAGCCAAAATTTCTTTCGCTTTTCCCGGTTTCTTTGCCAATTCGGTTTTTCGAGCCGTTTCATTCGATGGTCTGAAATCTGAAATCTGAAATCTGTAAATTTAATTTATTTAATAATATACCCAATAGACCAAAGATTTCACATATTCGCCCGCGACAATTTTCCAACCGAACGGCGAAAGCCACCACGAAAACGGCGGCGGGGTTTGTTGACCGGTCGGCGGCGACGTGATGCCGAGCGCGGTCGGTTGATTATTTTCGGCGAAAATTCTTTGAAAGGTCGAAAAAGCGCGGCGCGTGTGATAGGCGGACGTGACGATCAAAACCGATCTGAGATTCGCGGATTTCGCTTTTTCAAGTAAAATCCGCGCTTCGTAGATCGTTCCCGTCACCGCCGGTTCGAGAATCTCGATATTTTCCGGCGGAACGCCCGCCGCGATCAGCGAATTTCGCGCCAGCTCGACAAACGGCGGGTTGCGTTTTTCAACGTTCGACCAACCCGATTGCTCACCGTCGTCGGTCAGAAAAATGCGCGGCGCGACGCCTTTTTTGAAAAGCTCCGCCGCTTTTTGCGTCCGTTCGACGTAGGTATAAGAACCGCCGAGAACAAGAATCGCGTCGGCTTTTTCGAGCGGCTTTTCGACTATTAAAATTTCGGCGAGAAACGGCGCGAGAAAAAGCCAGCCGAGAAAAATCAGCAGAAAAAAGCTCAAAACCTTAAATCTGCTGCTCAATTTTCCGGCGCCTTTTGCTTTTTTCACTCTTTAACTTTTCGCATTATCGCGCGCAGTTCGTCAACTTTCGAATCCCAACTCTCCGAACGGATCGCGTCGGAAACCTCTTCGCGCGGTTTCGGATTTGCCAGAATTTCCTCGATTTTTTCGATAAAATCCGCGTGGCTCGCACCCGCCAGACAATTTGCCAAAACGCGCACTTCGGGAATATCGGTCGAAACGACCTGCAGACCGGCAGCGAGGTATTCGCGCACTTTCAAAGGATTTGCCGCCAGCGTTAATTCGCTGATCTCAAACGGATTAAGCGCGACATCGAAACCTTTGCAAAAGGCGGGCAATTCCGCATAAGGCTTGCGCCCGAGAAAATGAATGTTCGGCACTGTATCCAAAATCTTTATCTTTTTCTCCGCGTCGAACGTGATTTTGCCGATCAATACGACCGAGCCTTGTTTGAAATGTTCGGCAGTTTTTTTGATCAGTTCAAAATCAACCCAATCTGCCAGGAGTCCG
>CADEFG010000552.1 GCA_902826505.1 uncultured Acidobacteriota bacterium | reverse complement strand
CCCTTGTTCTCCATCGCGCCCATGTTGAAATCGTCGGTCGCGACGATCATGAACGTGTCGAGATCGTATTCGAGGCCGTAAACCTCCTCGTCCCACTTCATGGCTTTCTTGAGCGATTCCATGGCGTGTCCGCAGCGCTCCACATCGCCTGGACGGACATAGATGCGCAGCGTCACCGCGCGGCCCGACCGGGTGGTGAAGCGGTCCTCGAGGAACGCGAGCGGTCCCGCCACCAGGGCGAAGAGATAAGACGGCTTGGGAAAAGGGTCTTCCCACGTGGCGAAATGCCTTCCGTCTTCCAGTTTGCCGCTCGCGATCAGGTTTCCGTTCGACAGGAGGACCGGTGCCGCGGCCGAATCGGCGACGATGTTGGTCGTGTAACGCGCCATCACATCCGGCCGGTCGAGGAAATAGGTGATGCGGCGGAAACCCTCGGCCTCGCATTGCGTGCAATAGAGGTCCTTGGACCGGTAAAGCCCCGTCAGTTCCGTATTGTCCTGGGGACGGATCTTCGTCTCGACGGTCAGGACGAAACGGTCCGGCACGTTCCGGACGGTCAGCGTCTCCGGCTGGACATCGTGCGCGGCGGGCCGGCCGTCGAGCGCCACGGAAACGAGTTCGAGCTTCTTTCCATCCAAGACCAGGTCCGCCGGACGGGCGGACGATTCCGGATTCCGGCGGATCGCGAGGCGCGATCCCACCGCGGTCCACGCCGCGCCGATCCGCACGTCCAGATCGACGGAATCGACGAGGAAGGCGGGCGGCGTGTAATCGGCGCGGTGGATTGTCTTGGGAGAAGAGGTCACGGCAACCGCTCAAGCCTGTTTGTCGCGAAACGTCACGGCGCCGCCCATCCGCTCTCGATCAACGCTTCTCGGGCCGGCGCATGATCGAGCATCCCCGAGCTGCGGATCAGATTCGTGCATTGCGCGACATGCTTCCGCGCATGCTTGCTGGCGCTCGCATCGCCTTCGCCCGCATAGGCTTCCGCCATGATCTCGAGGCTTCTCGCGCGATCGAAGCCGAGGGCGCCCAAGGTCTCGACCGCCCCTTCGCGCATGGTCGCATTATCCATGAGAAAGACATCGAGAAAGGCGGGAAGGAGCCGGCCAAGCGCGTCCTGCGCCGCCAAAAGCGCGTTTTCCGAAAGACTGATTCCCGAAAGCGGGTCGCGGAAGGCAACCGGCGCAATCGTTTGCGTAAATTCGACGTCGTAGCGAACGCCGTAATTAATGGTTAAACGAGGCGTGATTTTCCACGAATCCTGTCCGAAGAAGGCAACCGGTTTGTTTTTGATCCGGCTTGTCCGGTTTCCGAAACCTTGAATATAGATCGAGGGAAGCCCGAGCCCGTAAGATTGCACGGGCGTGAAAGCCGGTGCCGCCACATTGCCCGGCAAAGTCGGAAACGCCGCCAAATTTGTCGCGGCGAATTCGCCGAAATTGAAAAGTCCGGCAAAATTCAGCTCAAACACGGCTTCGGGAATCGCGACCGTCGCAAAGTCGCCGCCGAATTTCAAAGTGTGACTGCCGGCAACGATATTAAAATTATCGATAAATTGAAAGCGTTTTTCGGTGCGGTCAACGGGCGAGAATAGTTCGCGTCCGATGAACGCCGTGCCCGAAATGTTAAAGGCAACGGCATCGCCGTTTTGTGAACGAAAAGTCGTGTCGCGTCTGCCGAAGCTGAAACGAAATTCGTTTGCCATATTGCCGCTGATCGTCGAATTCAAGCCGATCCCGAACGAAGTATCTTCGATTTCCGTAATGCCGGTGCGCGAAAAATCGTTTTGTCCGAGCGATTGGTTCTGCGATTCGACCTGAATACCCGTCAAATTTCCCGTGTTATAACCGAAACGCAAACTCAATTGATTGGCTTCGTTGATATTATAGTCGCCGCGCAGCGAGAAATAATTGGCGCGTTCGGTGACCGGAAAAACTCTCTGCAAATTATTCAGCGCACGAAAGGCGATCGGCTGACCGTCGCCATTGACCGTGCCGACCGGAACCGGCGTTCCCGTAATAAAAAATCTTTGTCCGACGACTTGTCCCGCCGGAATCGCGCCGCCCGCGCTGATCAGCGGGTTTGTGCCGTTAAGCGCGGTGTTGCCGCCGCTTGATGCCAGATAAAGATATTGGATCGCCGTCGCCGGGCTGACCGCCAGCAAAGCCTGCGCGTAAGCGGCTTGCGAAGCCGTCAACCGGTTAAAGGTTTGCGTAAACGGCAAGAACGGTGCGCCGAGCGTGATCGAGCTGTTCAGCGCGTTGGCGCCGTCGCCAATCACATTACTCGTAAAAAATCCCGATTCGTCGCGCTGCCGGCGCTCATAGGCGGAAAAGAAAAAGACCTTGTCTTTGACGATCGGACCGCCGAGCGTCGCGCCCCATTGCGTGCGTCGAAAATCGGGCTTGTCGACTGGTGAAAAAGCGTTCCGCGCCTGAATGCTCTTGTCGCGGATAAAACCGAAAATATTGCCGGTAAACTCATTTGTTCCGCGCTTTGTGACGACGTTGACGACGCCGCCCGTCGCGCGTCCGAATTCGGCGGTGTAGGAATTGGTGTTGATCTGATATTCCTGAACGGCTTCCTGCGAAACGGTCGAACGCGCCGCATTGACCGAGTTATCTGTAAAATCCGCGCCGTCGACATTGACCTGCGTCGAACGTCCGCGCTGTCCGCCGATGTTCAAACCTGAAGTCGGCGCCGGACCGATCGGACGACCGTTGTCGCGTCCGACGGTTGAAAGCGTCAGCGCAAAACCGGTCGCGCTGCGTTCGTTGATCGGCAGATTTTCGATGCGCTGCTGATCGATCGTGTTGGCAACCGAGGTGCGCGACGTTTCGATCAGCTCGACCGAATCGCCCGAAACATTGACAATTACGTCCTGTGTTCCGAGTTCGAGTTTTATTTCGAGTGAAGCGCTTTGTCCGACCGTCAGTTTAACGGGCGAAACGACCGTCTTTTTAAATGTCGCGGCTTCGACCGTCACTTCATAATCGCCCGGCGGTAAACCGATGATCGAATATTCGCCGCCGTCATTCGCCGTGACGGTGCGCGTAATCCCGGTCGAAGTGCTTTTTGCGGTAATGGTCGCACCGGCGACGACCGCGCCGTTCGGGTCGATCACCGTTCCGTTTAGATCCGCCGTGCTGACCTGCGCTTGGGCAAAAATCGCACTGACGCTGAAAATCATTACTATCGCCGTCAACAAAATTCGTCCGACGATGGTAGAAATCCTAAAAGGACTCGATTTCATAAAATTTTTCTCCTTACAATAAACTTTTTTTGTAGTTCCGTCGGAAAAAGACAAGTGCCAGCGCGGGGGCAAACTCGGCATTTGTTTATAACTAAAGAATTTCGGGCGCTTAATCGCCGCCAACTGCTTTGGAAAATTTAACCGACAGATTATTTAATAGTTATTAGATATGCTTTGAAATTTTTATCCTAAAAACCGTTGAAAGGCAAGCATTAAGGTCAGATTTTTGGGATTTTATATATTACTTTTTTTTATGACGCTTGATCGTCTTGTCGAACGCGCCAGAAATTCCCGCGCCGGACGGCTCCGGCTTAACGCGGAAATCACCGCTTTGGCGAGATTTGGCATAAATGCCGCGCGTCTCAACAACGAACAGATTCGCAGTCTTTTTTGGAACTTTTGCTGAAAGTTTTGATTATAATTTTCCGCCAGAAGCGCGGGCGAAAAACGATATTCGGTGATCACTTTCGCGAGAATTTCGGCGCTTTCGAGCGCCATCAGCATGCCGCTTCCGGTAAACGGATCGATAAACGCCGCCGCGTCGCCGACCGCCAAAAGATGCGGCGCGGGGTTTAAGTTTTTGAGCCCGAAACCGTCAACCGAAACCGCCAGCCAATCGAAAACCGGCGCAGCGTCCTTCATCGTTTCAAAGGCGCGTTTGTTTTCAAAGATCACTTTTT
>CADEFG010000551.1:1938-3948 GCA_902826505.1 uncultured Acidobacteriota bacterium | reverse complement strand
AGGCGCCGGGTACGCCGGTGACGGCGGATTTTACCATCAAGGTCAGAGATTCTTTCGGACAGGAAAGTTCCGAAATTTTTACCGTCAAAAAAAGCGCGATCGTCGATAATTTAGTTCCGGCAGTTCCAAACGGCAACGTCGGCGCGAATTATTCGGTTCAGCTGACGGACGGAAATATTCTTTCAAGCTGTTCGCCGGCAACTTATTCGGTGACCGGTGGCGCCTTGCCGACCGGAACAAATCTGGAGTTTGATTTTGGCGTGCCGACCATCAGCGGCACACTGCGCTCGGGCGGTTTATACCGGTTTGAAGTGACGAAAAGCTATGCGAACGGCGAAAATCTGAAACGCCATTACAGTATTTTCGTGAGCGGCGAGCTCGCCGCTTTGCCCGACGGTGCGACGAGCTGGTGGCGGGCGGAAGACGAAGCCGTCGATTTTTACGGTTTGCATCACGGCACAAAGGTTGGAAGCGTCAGCTATGATGCCGGAAAGGTCAATCAGGCATTCAAATTCAACGGCGCGAACGGTTATATCCAATTGCCCGATGATACTTTTTCGCCGTCGCTCGATTTTACGTTTGAAACATGGTTCCGCACCGGGACGAGCGGCGTTATTCTCGGACAGCAACGTGCCGTCGCGCCTTACAATGATCCGCAATTCGGCGCGACACCGGCGATTTACGTTGACCAGAACGGCAAACTGCGCGTTCAGATGTTCCTTAGCGAGAGCGGACAATTCGTGACGAGTCAAACACGCGTGGACGACAACGGGTTTCATCACGTCGCGGTTTCGTATAACCGCGCATCACAAACGCGGACGGTTTATCTTGACGGCGCTGAAATAGGTTCGCAAAATTTAGGACAATTTGCCGCTTCCAACTATAAATATCAGTTCGGCACGGGTTATGTGAACGACGGTTTTGTCGGCGGTTTGACCGGCTGGATCAATTTCAACGGTTTGATCGACGAACCGACGCTTTACGACCGCGTTTTAAGCAGTGCGCAAATCGCCGAAATCTTTCGCGCTGGCGATGCCGGAAAAATATCGGTCAATATCTTTACGACGCCCGCCCAAACGCGCGACGCGGCGACCGGTTCGATCACGATCACGGCGCTTGGCGGAACACCGGCGCTCAATTATTCGATCGACGGCGGCGCGACTTTTAAAGACACGAGTTCGTTTATCGATCTTGCGCCCGGAACCTACACGATCGTCGTCAAAGACGGCGCAAATCGCACCGTTACGCGCAGCGCAACGATCGTCAATCCGCCGCCGACCTTGAATCTGACGACTTCGGCGATCAGTCCGACCTGCAACGGCGCACAAAACGGCGAGATCAAAATTTTCCCGACCGGCGGCACGGGCGAACTGGACTATTCGATCCTGAACGGCGCAAACACGCAGAGCTCGAATATTTTTTCGGGAATAAACGGCGGAACATACACGCCCTGGGTGCGCGACATCAACAGCGGGGCGATTTATGCCGGCGCTCCCGTAATTCTTTCGCAACCGGCAGCCTTTGCCGTCAGTCCTTCAAATTTTGTCAACGCCGCGCTGGGTGTTCCATATTCGCGGACTTTTACGATCACGGGCGGCACGCCGCCGTTTGTCGCGACCGCCGGCGGAGCCGATTTCAATAACGGCTATCAACTTCCCGCCGGATTGATCGCGACCGCCGACGGCGCTTCGATCACGATCAGCGGGACGCCGCAGGAAATCGGAACTTTTTCGATTCTGTTTGCGATTCGCGACCGGAACACCTGTTTCGAATCGCGTAATTTTCCGCTGACGATCACGGCAGCCGCAACTTACGGGATCAGCGGCAGAGTAACCAACGGCGGACAGGGTTTGGCGAATGTGACCGTTTCTTATGCGGGCGCGAGCAGCGGTTCGACGACGACCGATGCGTCGGGAAATTATTCGCTTAATTCTCTGGCGGGCGGCGGAGATTACACGATTACCGCCACACTCAGCAACGCGACCTTTGCGCCGCCGACGCTTGTTTTTG
>CADEFG010000551.1:0-1928 GCA_902826505.1 uncultured Acidobacteriota bacterium | reverse complement strand
TGTTTTTGACAATATGAACGCAAATCGAGCGGATGCGAATTTTGCGACCGCGCCGCCGACCTATGAAGGCGATATTGCCGGACGACCGGTCGGCGACGGCGCAATTAATGTGCTCGATCTGGTCGCGCTCGGACGAATAATCAATAATCTCGACGCACCGCCCGCGATCGGCGCGGAATGGCAGCGCGCCGATATTGCCCCGCGTTCGAGTCTCGGCAACGGCGTGATCGATACCGGCGATCTGAATCAGCTGCGAAATTATATCGTCGGCAGCAATCTGCGGTTGCTGTCGGGCGGCGCGATCGCACCGGCGACTTTGAGCCGCCAAAACGAGAAAGAACTTCAATTGCCGGAACCGTCTTTGGATGATTCGACCGTCAATCAAACCGCCGGAAAAACTGAAAATACGTCTTCGCTGACCGGTCCGGCAACCATCAGCGCCGGAACGGTCGGGCTCAGCGCAAACATCTTTGTACCGATCACGCTCAATTCGACCGGTAATGTCAGCGCGGTTCAATTTACGATCAACTACGACACGACCAAGCTGTTTTTATCGACCGTCCAAAGCGTCGCGGGTTTGCCGCCGAACACGATTATCATAACGAATACCGATTTACCGGGCAGAATAAATGTTTTGGTCTATTTGCCGCAAAACGGAAGCGCGGTTTTTCCAGCCGGAAATGTCCAACTGATGCGGCTTCTTTTTTCGGTAAATCCGAACGCGACCGGAACCGGCGTCGTTAGTTTTACCGATACGCCGACCGAGCGAATTGCCTCCGACCCGCAAGCCAATGCCGTGTCGCTCGGCAGCGCTTCCGGCGGTGTCGTGATTACTCCGCCGACCGCCGCCCAGGTCGTTATCGGCGGGCAGGTGACGGTCGGATCGCGCGGGCTCGTGAACTCGACCGTTCGTTTGACCGATCAAAACGGCGAAACCCGCACCGCCCGAACGAATTCGTTCGGCTACTATCGTTTTACGGGCGTGGCGGTCGGCGAAACCTATCTAATTTCGGTTACCGCGAAAGGCTATACGTTTACTCCGCAAGTCGTGACGGTTGTCGAAGAACTTAGTAGCCTGAACTTTATCGCGCAGTCAATGCTGTAGTTGTCGATAAAAATAACGGCAGGGATTTCTAAAATCTTCAGGAAATGAAGTTCTTTACAAGAATGCGGAAATCGGCAAACTGACATTTTTCGACCGCAAAAACAAAAAAAGCGACTTTTGAAAGGTCGCTTTTTTTATCAAATAGACCGGTTCGTGAGCGCCGCCGAACCGATCAGCGTCAAACTATGGTTCGATAGGATCGCCGTTTCCGCCGCTTCGCGAACGTCGTTCCGAAATTCCCGCTTTGATAAATCATTATGTCAAAGTTTATGCGGAAAAGTTCAATCGCCAAAATATTCAAATTACGCGCAAACGATCGATCTTCTGACGGTTTGCGAATGGCAGGGAAATGTCCGTGAATTATGTAACGAAATCCGGCGGATCGTGGCGCGTGCCGAAGATCATTCGATCATCACACCCGACGAATTTTCGCCCGCCTTACGGCTGGTTTCTCCGCCGCTGACGAAGTCTCCGGTAACGGCTTGTTTTTTCTATTCTGATTTGTCAATGCCGGAGACGATCGACAAACTCGAAAAGGAAATGAACTTTGGCGCGCTCTCAAAAAACAATCACAAGATCAGTCGTTCGGCGCGGGGTCTCGGCATTACGCGGCGCGGTTTGCAGCTCAAACTCGCCCGCTTTGAAATAAGAGAAAAATAAAAACGCATTTCGGCGACCCGTTAAGACGGATCTTTTGCTTCCCCCTGAATCAGAACGACAATAAAAACAAGCGCTAACGAGATATTTTAAAATTCTTGAGAGGTCTTTTAATTAACCAATGGTGCTAGTTGAAAAAGTCACGGAAAAGTTTCTATTGTGAAGG
>CADEFG010000550.1 GCA_902826505.1 uncultured Acidobacteriota bacterium | reverse complement strand
CGATATGGGCGCGCTGACGCCGATCATCTTTCAGGGCGCGATTCCGGTTTTTGCGGACGTTGACCCGAAAACTTTAAATGTTACGGCGGAAACGATCGAAAAAGTTTTAAGCGATAAAACAAAAGCGATCATCGTCACGCATCTGTTCGGAAACCCGTGCGAGATGAAGGCGATCATGGAACTCGCCGGCTCAAAAGGAATTCCCGTGATCGAAGACACGGCGCAATCTTTTATGGCGATATGCGACGGCAAATATGCCGGAACGATCGGCAAGATCGGCGCGTTTTCCTTCCAGCAAGGCAAACAGATGACAACCGGTGAAGGCGGCATCGTCGTCACCGACGACGACGAAATCGCGCGCCGGATGTATCTTTTTATCAACAAAGCCTGGGGCTACGGCGACGCGAATCCCGACCATTATTTTGCGTCGTTGAATTACCGGATGACCGAGCTGCAAGCGGCGGTTTCGTATGAACAATTGAAAAAGCTCGATTATTCGGTCGCGCAGCGTCAAAAAATGGCGGCGCTTTTGGATCAGAAAATTGCGGACATCGACGGCATCGAAAGCTACAAACCTGCGGACGGCTCGACGATGACCTACTGGAAGTTTTGTCTGCGCGTTGATGATACGAAGATCGAAGACGGCGCGGTCGGACTCGCCAAAGCGTTAAAGGTTTACGATGTTGCCTCGGCACCGCGCTATGTGGTCAAACCGGCTTACAAATGTATGGTTTTCCGCGACCAGAACACGTTCGGCGACAGTCACTATCCTTTTAATCTCGCGCGTCCCGAAGCGGTCGATTACAACGACGATAATTTTCAAGGCACGATCAAAGGCTTGCACGACGTGTTAGTTTTACCGATCAACGAAAAATACGAAGCGCATCACATCGAATTTCTCGCGGATTCGATTCGTGAAGCGGTTGAAACAGCCAGGATAAAATAACAACGGATTACACGGATCTCACAGATTTTTTAATTTTGGTTTGATCTGTGAAATCCGTGTAATTCGTTGTCGAAATCATTATGAATAAACTCAAATTTGCACTCATCGGAACGGGCGGGATTGCCCAGACATACGCGCAGGCGTTCGAGCAAAGCGATTGTTGTGAATTAATTGCGGTTGCCGACATCAATCAGGAATCGGCGAAAGCGTTTGCCGAACCGTTCGGCGCGCGCAGCTTCGCGGATTACAAAACTTTAGCCGAAAAAACGGAAATTGATGCCGTAATTATCGCGACGCCGCCGAATACGCATCCCGAAATCGCGATGTATTTTATGCGCAAAGGCGTCAACGTGCTGTGCGAAAAGCCTTTATGCCTGACGGTTGCGGAAGCCAAAGCGATGATCGAAACGGCGGAAACGCGTCGGGTCGTTTTTACGATGGCGACGAAGTTTCGATATTGCGAAGATGTCGTCAAGGCAAAAGCCATTCTGGCGTCGGGCGTTTTGGGCGAGATCGTCCAGTTTGAAAATGCTTTTACGGCAAAGGTCGATATGTCGCGGCGCTGGAATTCCGACCGGGAAATCGCCGGCGGCGGCGTCCTGATCGATAACGGCACGCATTCGGTCGATATTATCCGCTATTTCCTCGGCGCGATCACCGAGATTCTCGCGCTCGAAACTTCGGGAACGCAAAACTTGGCGGTTGATGAAAACGTCAAAATGCTTGCCAAAACCGCGAGCGGCGTCGTTGCGAGCGTCGATCTGACCTGGGGCATCAATAAAGAATTGCCGAACTTTATCAGCGTTTACGGAACGAACGGCACGCTTCATATCGGCTGGCGCGAATCAAAATACCGGCTCAATTCATCGCCCGACTGGAATATTTTCGGCACCGGTTACGACAAAGTTCAGGCTTTCCGCGCCAAAATCGAGAATTTCCGCAACGCGATCGTTAATCAGGAAGAGCTTTTGACAAAACCCGCCGACGCGCTCGCGTCGGTCGAAGTGATCGAAGCGGCGTATCGCTCTTTGAACGAAAATCTTTGGACAAGAGTCGAGGATTCGAAAGGCTATTCGGCGGTTTCCTCATAAAGTTTAAAGAGAGGCTCTTTGAAAAATGTCCGATCTCAAATAAAAAACGGCGTTTCTCCTGCAGGGTAAGCCACGATCTTTGCGAAGACTGTCACGATCTTTCCAGAAATTGTCTTTAACTTGGCGGAGATTGTCTTATACTTTGGAATGTAAGTCTCGATCTTGGCGGAAAATGTCTTATATTTTGCGAAGTTGGTCTTGATCTTTTCAAAGTAAAAGACATTCTTTGCGAGCAAAGAGACCACTTTCAGAAAAAAATCACCCAAACTTTGCGTGATGACCGATCAAAACGTCAAAACCTATATGCTCACCGGCGCGGACGGCAAATCTTGTCAAAGCCCGACGAAAGTCACACTTGGCGGACACCGCAAAGACAAGATCTACGGCACACTTGATTGCGCGGGCGCGGTGCGTTGGATCGCTTGCGGGCATAACGTTTGGCAGCGCGACTTTTTCGCCAACGAAGCGACGGCAATCGCCGCCGGATTTCGCCCTTGTTTCGGTTGTCTGCGCGAGAAATATAAAGGAATAGCAGGCAAATAAAATGATTTTGTCTTCAGTCGCTGAAAGCGACCAACAACATAGCATCGGGTGAAATGAGCGTGCGCGAATGAAACCCTATATCATTGAAAATAAAACGTCGGCTCGCTGAAAGCGGGCAACAAACGGCGCGAATTTGTTCGACACTTTCAGCGTCGGAAATCTTTCTTAAAACGGTCGTAGGGTTCACGCTCGTTTTACTCGCTTCACCCTACGCTTTGATGTTTGTCGCCTTTAGCGACGGGAAATTAATCCAAAATCTAAAATCCAAAATGGCAAGAATTCACCCGACAGCAATTATCGAAGACAATGTCACGATCGGCGAAGGCACGAGCGTTTGGGACAATGTGCATATTCGCACGCGGGCGACGATCGGCGAAGAATGCATCGTCGGCGAAAAGACCTATATCGCTTACGACGTAAAAATTGGTAACCGCGTCAAGATCAATGCGATGGTTTATATCTGCGCGGCGGTGACGATCGAGGACGGCGTGATGATCTCGGCGAGCGTGACGTTTACCAACGACCGTTTCCCGCGCGCGACGATGCCCGATCTCAAGAGTTTGCGACCGAGCGAGCCTGACGAACACACTCTGCCGACGCTCGTCCGCGAAGGCGCGACCATCGGCGCGGGCTGCATCATCGGCAACGACCTCACGATCGGACGCTGGGCGATGGTCGGAATGGGTTCGATCGTCACGAAATCAGTTCCCGATTTTCATCTCGTCTTAGGCAGTCCGGCGCGCTCGATCGGCGCGGTCTGCAAATGCGGACAGCTTTTTCATAAGTTTGACGATTCGTACAAGGGAGAATTTGAATGCGTTTGCGGTTTGCGATACGAAATAGAAAATCGAAACGTGAGAGAATTAAACTGATTATGATTGACGAAAGATTTTCTGCCGAAGCATTTATTTCATTTGGAATTGATACAGATGAAGCGCAAAACCTTGCGGAATTACTTGCTGAAGAAGTTGCAAATGAACTTCACGAAGTTGTAACCGCTAAAGTTATCGAGATTGTTAAAAAACTAAATTCGATGGGACATTCCTTAAAATCTGAATACGAATCAAAAGTCGGGGATATTTCGTTTAGAGATGATTCTTTTGAAGATGGAAAGTATCAATGCAAACTGAGATTAGGAGTTGATACAGTAATTTCTACAGGTTATTCACATCTGATTGATTCAGAATAACCTTATCAAATCAAGCCAAATGAAATACGAACTTTGGGCAAATATGGATGAAACTGAGCTTTGTTTCTTTTGCATTGATTCTAATCTTATGAACACAACTTAAATATTTTTAAGATTGGGAAAGATGAAATTATAGTATCTGACAAAACTTGTTAGAAAAACAGATCTTTGATAAAAACTGA
>CADEFG010000549.1 GCA_902826505.1 uncultured Acidobacteriota bacterium | reverse complement strand
AATGGCACGAAATCAGGAAATTAAAGGGCGTCAGAAACGAACAAATCAACCCGATAACGCACTTGCTCCGCCAATCTTTTGGTATACGAGATTTAACGGTTCGGGCACGACCGGCGTTGGACAACTGGGCGATGCGGCGACCGATTTTGTGATTACCGAAGATTTTGACGGCGACGGTAGGGACGATTTGACAGTTTGGACGGAAGATGTCGCGACTGTGGCAAATTTCAAATATCTCCAAAGCTCGAATAATACCGTTCAAGTCGTCAACTTTGGTCAGGATGGCGATGATCCGGCAGTTGTCGGCGATTACGACGGCGACGGTAAAGCCGATCCGGCTGTTTATCGTTGTCCGGATTTTGCTGCTCCGGCGGGTCAATGTTTCTTCTTCTTCCGCGGAAGTTTGAATAATCCGGGTGGTACCATTACATTTGTTCCCTGGGGTTTTGGTAATGACGGCGATTTCTTCCCGAATACGGGCGATTTCGACGGTGACGGCAAAAACGATTTCTGTGTTCAAAGATCGAATCCGAGTATTGCGGGACAGGGACAATTTATGTTGCTTCGTTCATCGGATTTAGGTATTGAATATATCAATTGGGGCAACGATTCAGATTTTATCCTTCCCGGCGATTATGACGGCGACGGTAAATCCGACTTTTGCGTCCGCCGAACGAATTTGTCAAACCAAAGAGAACATTATATTTTGACCCGAACCGGTGCGACCAGTTTTGCGGCTTGGGGAATTGCCGGCGATGTTTCCGTGCCGGGCGATTATGACGGCGACGGTAAAACCGATCTGGCTATTTGGAGACCTTCGACCGACCCGAACGCAAATTTCTTCTGGGTGCTTAATTCGAGCAACAGTGCCGTGACACAATTTGAATGGGGACAATGTCCGACTGGAAACTGTGACTTTCCGGTTGCCAATTGGGCAGTGCATTAATGTTTAGTTTTACAATTTAGGACTAAGAGGTTGAAAGAATTCTTTCAACCTCTTTTTAATTTTTGACATAATAAAGCGGACGCAAACCGTTTTCGAGCAGTGATTGAAAGGCATTTTCCGTCGTTGCCGAAATTTTTATTTCCTGAAAGATTGAGCCGAATTCCTCATTTGGAAAAAGCAAACCGACATTCACCAGATCTTCCGCCGTTGAAAAAACAAATTCATCGAGCGCCCCGCTTTTGAGCAGCGTTTTGAGCCGGACAATTTCTGATTCGTCGGTAAATTTCCCTTGATAAACTGCCAACTCATCAACGGCGGCATTGTCATTTTTTAACTTTTCGACGATCACCGAGAAATTAGATTTCCCTTTTATCACCAAAAACTTGAGCTGTTCAATTTCGCTTTCCACGTATTCCGAAATTTTTGTAAAAACCGTTTCACAATCAATTTTGGTCGGAACAATGTCGGCGTGGATCTGAACAAACCGCAGACGATCGGCAATCGCTTCGCCGAACGCGCAAACCCTCAATTCATCGAGTTCGAACAGATCAATCTCAAGTTCGCGTAATAATTCGATAAAGAAATCAACCGCATAAACATCGGTAAAAATTAACCAATTATAATTTGAAAGATTTTTTAATTTTTCCTCAGCCGCTGCGGTTAAATCGACTTTTTCGGCGGCAAAAGTCGGATAAACCAATAAATTTTCGCCGCTTTCCAGCAAACTTGAGATCAGTTTTTTGTTGGTTGGACCGGCAAACAAGCCATATGTTTTTTTTGTTTCGAGGTTCGACATTTTATAAGATTGTAGCGTTTGAGAAGTTTTCTGCAAGTTTGCAATTAGCGTCAGAAAAAAGTATGTTTTGTTGTTCGGTATTTTAAAATAAAACCTATTTTTGCCCCGAACAAAATTGCAGATTAATTATGAAAGCAATGATTTTAGCCGCCGGTTTCGGGACACGGCTTTTTCCATTAACGATTGATCGAACGAAACCGGCAATTCCCTTTCTGGGCAAGCCTTTAGTCGGTTATGTTGCCGAATATCTCGCCAAATTCGGTTTCAAGGACGTTGTCGTCAATCTTCATCATCAACCCGATTCGGTCATCAAAGCCCTCGGCGACGGAAACAATTTTGGCGTGCGCATAAATTATACTTTGGAAGAGCCAAAAATTTTGGGTACCGCCGGAGCGCTCGATAATGCCCGGGAATTGTTGGAGAACGACACGTTTTTGATCGCCAACGGCAAGATCATTACCGATATTGATATTTCCGAAGCGCTCGAAACTCATAAAAACTCCGGCGCGATCGCAACCATGATCTTAAAACCGAACACGAAACGCGAGAAATTTACCGAAGTCGAGGTCAAGGACGGATTTATCAAAGGTTTCGGGGATTACGCGCATCCTTTTACCGCTTCCGAAATCCGCGATACGACCGGCAAACTGACAACTCCTTTGATGTTCACCGGAATCCATATATTAGAACCGCGTGTTTTCGATTATATTCCGCGCGGCGTTTATTCCGATATTGTGCCGACATTTTACAATCCGGCGATCAAAAACGGTGAGAAAATTGCCGCCCACGTGACGGACGCCAATTGGTTCGAGCTTTCGACCATTCCGCGTTATCTTGATATCTCCTTGGCAATGATGAACGGTGATAATGTTTTCAAAGGCGGAAATTGCCGGATTTCACAGCATTCAACAGTCAGAGATTCGGTCATTTGGGATAATGTCGAAATCGCCGATAACACAAGTCTTTACCGGACAATTATCGCCGACGGCGTCAAAATCGAAAGCGGCGAACATTTTGAAAACGCCGCACTGGTGCGCGCCGATATGGTCAGAAATTGTGACGAAATTCCCGAAAAGGCATTGAAGGGTTATATTCAGGGCGATAATTATATCGTTCCGCTTTAATATTTGATTTTATTGATTTTATGTCAGATTTCCGGCAAAGACTCGAAACCTTTTTATCCGCAAGAAATCAGACGGCACGGATAGAGCAATTAACGCCGGATGCTTCGACCCGCGAATATTTTCGCGTCAAGTGGAATTCAGAAACGGCGATCGCCTGTGTTTATCCGGAATCTTTTGTCGCCGATGAGCAAACCTATCTCGACGTCACGCGGCTTTTTTTGGCGGCTGGACTGCCGGTTGCCGAAATTTACGATTTTGACGAACTGCTCGGCGTGATCGTTCAGGAAGATTTCGGCGACATGATTTTACGCGACATTTTGCTCGAAGCGGAAGTGGAAACGCGGGAGAATTATTTATCGGAGGCAATTTCGCTGATCGCCAGAATTCAAGCCGCGACGCCTAAAGCTTTTGAACAAAATTCGATCGCTTCGCGCCTTTCGTTCGATTTTGAAAAACTGAGTTGGGAACTCGATTTTTTCACCGTTCATTATTTTGAAACCTACAAAAAAGAACCGTTAAACGAAAACGACTCGAAATTATTGAAAACCGAGCTCGCAGAAGTTGCTCTGGAATTGGAAAGTTTGGCGACGGTTTTAACCCATCGCGATTTTCACGCCGCCAACTTAATGCTCGATAAAAACAATAATTTACGCATCATCGACCACCAGGACGCCCGCCTCGGTTCGATCGCTTACGATCTGGTTTCGCTGCTGCTCGACCGCGTGACGATTCTTCCAACGCCCGAATGGCTTGCCGAAAAACGTCGATTTTTCTTATCGGAACGTGAAAAACTCGGTCTTGCAAAGATCTCGGAAAACGAATTTTCTCAGGAATTTCGCCTACAAACGATCCAGCGTTGTTTAAAAGCGATCGGGACTTTTTCGTTTCAATCGGTCAATCGCGGCAAAACCTATTTTATTCCGTTTATTAAGCCGATGTTCGAGATCGTTTTGCGGGCGGCGGAAAATATAAACAGATTTCCAAATTTACAACGAATTATCAAAGACCAAATTTCAAACCCTTAAATAATCGCCGCGCCAGTTTTTGATGGCGAGTTTGATCTCCTTTGAATCCTTAAATTCTCCGT
>CADEFG010000548.1 GCA_902826505.1 uncultured Acidobacteriota bacterium | reverse complement strand
TGTTTTTATTTTTCGTAATTTTCACGCCGCTCGAACATTTTTTTGCGCTCCGCCAGCAACAGAAAATTTTCCGCGAGGGCTGGTTGACGGACGTCATCCATTTTTTGCTGAATCGTTTTCTGATTGACGGCGGCAGTCTTGTCCTGATCTTGATTTTGATGGTTTTCTGGCATTGGATCATCAGTCCCGATTTTCAGGCGCGAGTTGCTGCCCAACCTTTTTTACTGCAATTTTTCGAAGCCGTTCTGATTGTTGATATTCTCGGCTATTTTTATCATCGTCTTTCGCACACCAGTCCGTTTTTATGGAAGATTCACGCGGTTCATCACAGCTCGTCGCAGATGGATTGGCTCGCTTCGGCGCGGGTTCATCCGCTCGACCAGATTTTTATGCGTTCCGTGACGTTCGTGCCGCTTTACGCGCTCGGCTTTACAAAGGAAACTTTCGGCGCATACTTGATTTTCGGTGCTTTTCAGGCGATTTTCATTCATTCTAATGTTCGTTTCCGGTTCAGATTTTTGCGTTGGCTGATTGCGACGCCCGAATATCATCACTGGCATCACAGCAACGATGCGGAAGCAAAGAATAAAAATTTTGCGGGACAACTTCCGCTTCTCGACTGGATTTTCGGCACGCTTTATCTGCCAAAGAACAAAATGCCGCAAACCTACGGCATCAGCGAACCGATGCCGAAAGGTTATACGGCACAACTGAAATTTCCTTTTGTAAATTTGCCCGAGCGAAAATAGAAAATTCTTTAAGACAATTTAAGGCAAATATTCTTCACAAAAAAACGAGCGAAATCTTGGGCTTTTTCTGCTCTTCTTGATAACGAGAATTAACAAAAGCACTGCCTTCAATGAGAGTTTGAAATAATTCAGGCAAACGCCGGATAAAAATTTTTGTATCCGTGACTTCAATATGAAGCATTTCATCTTCTGAAATAACAAACCGCGTCATTCCGTCATCTTCCGTCAGAGATGAAAGACAATCAATCCAGGCATTCATATTTGCGCCATAAAAGTCAGGAAAACCAAAGGCTTCTTTGCATACTTGATGAAAAGAAGCCCAATCGGTAATTTGTTCAGTGTTTAATCTGACAACCGCCATTATTTGTAGCTGACTTTCAGCGGAAACCCGGGAAACATTTTCGATTGTTCGAGTTCGCCCGATTCATCGTAAAATTTGACATCGCCGTATTCGTCGCAAATCCAGACTTCCTTTGCGCCCTGCTCAAAATAAAGTTTGCGTTTCTCACGCATTTCTTTGGTTGTATTGCTGACCGAAGTTACTTCGACACAAATTTCGGGCGCAATTTGGGTTTCGGTTTTGTCTTGAATCTGCTCAAAAAGTTCGATTGAAGCCCAGGCAACATCGGCACATTTTGTTCCTTTTCTCGTCCAAACTGCGCATTCGGTTAAAATTACGCCGTCTTCGCGCATATTTTGAAGCAAATTTCCGATTCGCCCTTGATAATAAGAATGTTTTAACTTTACCGGATTCATAACAACCTGTCCGTATTCGTTGAGTTCGATCTTGAACGGCAAGTCTTGCAAACTCGGATGCGCGACAACTTCAGCCCAATTCATAATTTTTATCCCTAATCTAAATGGTAAACGGCTAAAAATAATTCACCATTTACCATTCACAATTATCCATTATTAAACGTCCAGATTTTTCACGTCGAGCGCGTTTTGTTCGATAAACCGGCGGCGCGGTTCGACCTGATCGCCCATCAGGACGGTGAAAATTTCGTCCGTTTCGATTGCGTCTTCGATTCGAACTTGCAGAAGCGTTCGTTTTTCGGGATCCATCGTCGTTTCCCAGAGCTGTTCGGGGTTCATTTCGCCCAAACCTTTGTAACGCTGGATTGAGAGATCCTTTTTCGCTGCCGTCATGATTTTTTCGAGCAGAACGTCGCGCGAAGTAATGGTTTCGGATTTTCCGTTTTCACCCAAAATGAACGGTGCGGGAAAATCATTTTCCAGCATTCGCCGCAGCTCGATCGTCTTTTGAAATTCGACGTAGCTTGCCTTTTCCCAATCGAAAATCAGCGTCGTGCCGTTCGGAAAAGTAACTTCGATCTCCGAAAGCCCGTGTTCTTCGTCGTTCAGAAGTTCGGTTCGAAAACCGGCTGCGGAAACTTTACCTTCGATCTGCGCCATCAAATCTTCCTGATCGAAAATCTTGCGCAATTTGACGGTATAGTTTGCCAGAACCGACGTAAAACCATCGATCAGCGCGTTGAGTAGTTTTGCGTCGTTGTTCAAACGCCGGACAAACCGCGAAAAATAATTTTGATATTCAACGATTCGTTCCAGGTTTTTCGCGAGCTCGCGTCCTTCGACCGTGCGCTCATTTGATTTGACGACCAGATCGTCGGTCGCCTGTTTCATCATAAAACGAAACATCTGTTTTTCGTCCTTGATATATTCCTCGCGTTTGCCGCGTTTGACTTTGTAAAGCGGCGGCTGGGCAATGTAAACATAACCTTTTTCGACAAGCTGCGGCATTTGACGATAAAAGAACGTCAAAAGCAAAGTCCGGATGTGCGAACCGTCAACGTCGGCGTCGGTCATCAGACAAATCTTGTGATAGCGAAGTTTTTCCGCATCAAAATCATCCTTGCCGATGCCCGTCCCGAGCGCGGTGATCAGCGCCTTGATTTCGCCGTGTCCGAGCATCTTGTCGAAACGCGCTTTTTCGACGTTGAGGATTTTACCCTTCAAAGGCAAAACCGCCTGATTTTTGCGGTCGCGTCCCTGTTTCGCGCTGCCACCCGCCGAATCGCCTTCGACCAGATAAATTTCCGAAAGCGTCGGGTCTTTTTCCTGACAATCGGCGAGTTTGCCAGGTAGTGTCGAAGTTCCCAAGGCGCTTTTACGGACGATTTCGCGTGCCTTTCGCGCCGCATCACGCGCCCGCGCGGCATCGACCGCCTTTCCGACGATTTTTTTCGCGACAACCGGATTCTGCTCGAAAAATTCGCCGAGCTTTTCGTTCAAAAATGATTCGACCGGACCTTTGACCGGCGAATTGAGCTTGCCTTTCGTCTGTCCTTCGAACTGCGGCTGCGGGATTTTGACCGAAATCACGGCGACCAAGCCTTCGCGCACGTCGTCGCCGGTCAGGACGGTTTTCGAATTTTTCAAAAGTCCCGAACTTTCCGCGTAAGCATTGATCGTGCGGGTAATCGCGCCGCGAAAACCCGACATATGCGTGCCGCCGTCGACCGTGTTGATGTTGTTGGCGAACGAGAAGATCTTTTCGTCGTAACTGTCGTTATACTGCATCGAGATTTCGACCGAAAGCTCATCGGCAATCTGCTCGAAATAAAGCGGTTCGTCGTGGAGCGGCGATTTGTTTTTGTTCAGATGCTTGACGAATTCGGCAATTCCGCCCTTGTAATAAAATTCGTGCGCTTTATTTCCTTCGTCGCGCTCGTCGTTGATGAAAATCCGAATGCCTTTGTTCAAAAACGCTTTTTCGCGAAGACGTTCCGACAATTTTTCAAAACTGTAAACGAGCGTTTCAAAAATCTCGCTGTCGGGTTTAAAAGTGATTTTCGTGCCGCGTTTGGTCGTCGTGCCGGTTTGTTTGAGCGGCGCATCGGGAATTCCGCGCGTGTATTCCTGTTCGTGCGTTTTGCCGTCGCGCCAGATTTCGAGCTTGAGCCATTCGCTCAGAAAATTTACACAACTGACGCCGACGCCGTGCAGTCCGCCCGAAACTTTATAGGAATTCGAGTCGAACTTGCCGCCCGCGTGCAAAATGGTCATGACGACTTCCGCTGCCGAACGACCTTCCTGTTTGTGGATGTCGGTCGGAATTCCGCGTCCGTTATCAATGACCGTGATCGAATCGTCAACGTGAATTGTCACGTGAATCGTGTCGCAATAACCGGCGAGCGCTTCGTCGACCGAATTGTCAACGACTTCGTAAACAAGGTGATGAA
>CADEFG010000547.1 GCA_902826505.1 uncultured Acidobacteriota bacterium | reverse complement strand
ACGCATTGTGATAGGTTTCGAGGATTCCGAGCGTTAAATTGGTATTTTCGGATGCGCGAATTTCTTCGATTATCGCCAGCGATTTTTCCAAATGCTCAAGCGATTTTTCTTGTTGGTTGAGATTAAAATAAGCTTTGGCAAAATCCAAATGAATGGCGGGTAAATCATCGCGGAAATTATCCCTCAGCGTAAGTTCCAAAAATTTTTGATTGAGCCTAATGACCTGCTCCCAATCCTTGTTTCTTTTTGCGACTCTGATTTTCCATAACGGCAGCATAAATTCGGAAAAGTTTTCCATTTTATCTAATTCGGAAAAATGTTTTTCGGCAATTTCGGATTGATTTGTAAATGCCGCGATAACCGCTTTTCCTAAAGTCTTTTCAAAGGCGAATTGATTATTTACATCGTATTTTTTAAGTTGCTCCAAATAGATACGGGCTTTCGCAACATCATACTTATCTAAAGATGTCAGGAGCAGAGAGTTCAGGAAATTACAAATTTGATTGGAATTATTCTCATCAATCGAAGCCTTTAATCCCTTTTCCAAATTGGAGAAGGCTTTGCGGGATTGTCCCGTTGCGCTCAAATTGGTCGCCAATTCAAATAATGCTTGCCGAAATTTATACTTAAACTGTGTGTTTTGTGCCGCAGCGATAAGTTTTTCGTTGTATTTGAGAGCCGTTTGATAATTCAGTTTCGATGCCCACGCCAATGCTAAAAACCTGTAGGTATCGAGTTTAGCGGAATGGGTTTTTTCCTTTTCAAAAGATTTTTCGGCTTTTTCGAGCCAAATGATGGCTGAAATGTCATAGCCCGAAGAAAACAAAATCCGTCCGATATTTAAAAAATATTCGCCCTGAATCACTCTGTTATCCGGTGCAAGATCAAGTGCTTTTTTGCCAAACTCAAAGGCTTCTCTGTATTTCCGCTGGGAACGATACAGCCAAGCAAATCGAAAATAAATTTGCGCTTTTTGAATCGTTTCCTTTTCCGAAAGATTCTGAAGTGATTCATTGAGTGCAGTTTCCGCCAAGTCGTATTTCTGCAAAGAGATTTGCGAAACGGCAATCACCTCCAATCCTTTTGAAACAAGCAAGCTGGATTTGGATTTTCGCGCCTTTTCAACTCCCTTTTCAGCAAGTTCGACGGCTTTACCGTAACTTCCGTTGTCGAATTCGATTTGTGCCTGTCCGATTTGTCTTGAAATATCGGAGACTTGAGCCGAGATATTTAAAATAAAGGCAAAACAAAGCAGAAATATAAACTGCAAAATCTGCTTTGTTTTGGTAGTGGTTTGCATAGGATTAGTTTTCAGTCGGTCTGCAATTACCATCATCGTCCTTTTGGTCAGGGCGGCAGTTTTGACATTCACGCGGACGGCAAGTTTCCGTGCCGGCAACCATTGAATAAACTGCTTCAGCCATTCTGCCGAAAAAGTCGAAAATTCCATTTCCGCCGGTTGTGTTACCAGCGAACACCGTGCCAACCAGAAAGGTTGACAGTAAAGCAATACAAACAAGTGATTTTATTTTTTTCATCTTATTATTGTTCCTTAATTTATTTGTTTATTTAGAAATTGATACATCGCTGCGAAAACATATCTTCCACTAACTCCGTGACCGGAAGTTGTCGAATATATGAACCACACCTCTGAACCATTGTTTTGTAACTGAGTTTTCAGGTCGGTTACGTCCTTTTCAGGATTTCGTTCGTCGAGTTTCCCTCTGGTCATAAACAAAGGGATTTTATTCCACCGCGTCGTATTATTAAGCGGTGAAAGTTCGTCTAATTTTTTCATTAATTGTTCGTCCGTCGGATCGCCGTATTCACTTTTGGCACTTTCATTAACCCAACTTTGACCGAGCATTCCGCGTATCGAAACGAGCGGATATTCGGCGATGACGGCTTTGATTCGATTGGGTTCTTGCAAGGCAGTCGAGAGAGCGATAAAACCTCCGTAACTTTCGCCTCTTAGGAAAATTTTGTTTGCGTCCAAATCGGGCTGTTTTTCCACCCAATCAAGCAAAGATTGAATGTCTTTGACGGCATCGCCCCGTTTTTCCTTGTTATCGGCATCCATAAATTCTTTGCCGAAACCGCTTGAGCCGCGAATATTCGTATGGATAATGGTCAAACCGAGATTGGCGACCAATCGAAGGTCTTGCGAACTGAAAACGGGTCGGTCGAGAATCTGCGGTCCGCCGTGAACGAAAATCAGCACCGGAGACTTCTTTTCCTGTTTGTTTGGGCGGACGATGTAGCCGGAAATTTCTTTTTGGTCGAAAGATTTCCATTTGAAGATTTGCGGCGATTTAACCTTGCCTTGTAGCTGCGAGGGCAGACTTTCTTTCGTCCAATCGGTAATTTGTTTGGTTTCTATATTATAAGACTGTATCGAAGCCGGTTTGCCGTTGTTTTCGAGCGTATAGACGACTTCCCTATCGGACAACCAGCGGGTATTCCAAATCACATACGAGCCATTGATAAACGGCGGAACTTCCTTGCCGATTTTGTCTTTTTTGAGCCGGAACACGCGAAGATGGTCAACGCCGTCTTTTGTTTCCTGCAATAAAAGATTATTTCCGTCCGGCGAGATTTTTAGGTCATACAAATTCAAGATGTTGCTAGGCAGTCTTACTTCAGTCGTTTTATTATTCTTCAAATCCAGGGAAAAGACGCACAACTCTTTTTGGCAGTTTTCATTGCCTTCGCTCGTCCAAAAAACTCTGTCCTGAGCGAGAAACGCCTTGCGGCTGGTTCCTTTTTCATCAACCGGAATCAATTTTCCCGTTTGCAAATCAAAAACGTAGATAAATTGGCTGCTCGAAGCCTTGAAATATCTGAGAAGCAATTTATTTCCGCCGTCCTGCACGACATCCCATGAGCCTTTTAATTCGATTGGATAACATTTTTCCGCTTGAAAATCGTAGCGGCATAATTTGCTCATCTTCGCTTCATAATCCATTCGCATAAAATAAAGAGCATCCCCGTTTTTGCTCCAAATAAATGAGTCAATGGATTCGTCTTTGCCGGTCAGATTTACCAATTTCTTCGGCGTTTTTTCCTTAAAATCATAAAGATAAAGCTGAAAATTATCCTGGTCTTCGTGGTCGGAGGAATAAGCAAAAGATTCACCGTTCGGGTTTGTTTTGAGCGAGTAAGGAATTACCTTATCAATCAATTTAACCGGCTGTGATAAAGGCGAACTGAGCAAATAAATGTTATTCGTCGCATCAGTTATCAGCATTCGACGGTTTTTCGAGTCGCTGTCGAAAATCAAATTGCTTTTGATTGCCGACGGATCATAAAAAAGATGTGCGACCTCGGAGTTTTTGATTGTCGGAATGCCTTCGACTTTATAAGTGTCGGGAATCGGGAAATTGTCCGCATTTTGCGAAAAAACAGTCGTAGCCGTGCAGATTATCATTGTCAAAACAATCAATAATCCTTTCGCTTCTGCCGTTTTTGTAGATTTTTCTTTTATTGTCCTCATATTTTTATCACTCCGATTTAACTGTTTGCCGAACACCGAACATCACCATTGCTCGTTTTCTCCGATTTCATTTGCTTGGTTTGAAAATCCTTGACCGTAAATTTGTTCGACGGTCCGGGAATCGTCTGACCGTTTTCCAAAGTAACAATTATTTTCCACTTATAGGTTTTAAGCGGGTCAAGTTTTTTGTTCAAAACAAAAGTTGTTTCCGCGTCCGTTTCATATTCATCAATCAAAATTTCCTCATCGTCCGAAATATACAAATGATATTTCACTGCTTTTGGAACTTTTTTCCACTTAAAGACCAAATTTTCTTTGCTTAATGACAACTCGATTTCAACCTCCCTACTTTCACTACATTTGGCGGAAATGCCTCTCGTCGCGGAAATAGTTTGACCCGGTTGCTTTAAATTCGGTTTTTTAGAATCCTGATTCAAAGTATTTTGCGAAATCTTCGGTTTCGG
>CADEFG010000546.1 GCA_902826505.1 uncultured Acidobacteriota bacterium | reverse complement strand
GCGAACAAATAATTGATGTGCAGCCGTTTTCCTCGAAATAATCGCGAAAAAGCTCGAATTCCTTTTGCGTCGGCAAATCTTTGAGATCAACGATCGCGATGACCGGCGCGTCTTCGGGCTTTTGCCCGAGAAATTCTTCGTAGGCACGCAGCAGAACGTCGAGCATTTTCGGGCGACCTTCGAGCCCTTGCACATCGTATTTTTCGGCGAATTTTTTCATCACCGGAAGATTTTGGAAAATTTCCGTCGCTGAATCGGCATAGGCAATTCCCGCCGGCGATTCGCCGTTCAGTTCGACGTAGGAATACGCGTTGTCGGTCAAAAAAGAATCGAGCCGCGCGGTCGGCGAAACGGTTTTATATTTCGGGTCGATCGCGACCAGATCTTTTTCGATCTCGGTGACGCCGAGCTCGTCGAGCAATTCGCTGTTGCCGATCGCCGCGTCTTTCACTTTTTGCAGCGCTGACCAGACGACTTCGCAGATTCCACGGACGCGAATCCAATCCGCTTCCAAAACAAAATGCGGGCGCAGGTAGGGCGACAGACGGCGACCGCCGAAAATCAGCCGCGCTTTTTCCAGACCTTCGTCCAGTTCGCGCCGCGACGCTTCGGCTAATTCGGCATCTTCCAATAATTCATGATAATAGGCAACGGCTTTTTTTAACATATTTGTCAGAACCACCGGCGGTAGCGGTGGTTTAAGTTTCAAATTTCAATTTATTTTCTGATAAATTCAACCGCCCGCTACCGCCGACGGTTCTGACATTTTTACGATCGTTTCAAATTCCTGTTTCGTCAAAGGCATCACGCTCAGCCGCGAATGTTTGATAAGCGGAACATTTTCGAGCGATTGTTCGGCTTTGATTTGTTCCAAACTGATGGGTTTGGCAAGTTTTTCGAACGGTTTGATTTCGACCGCGATCCATTTTTCATCTGACGGGTCGGGAAATTCCGCGCGCGAAACTTCCGCGACTCCGACGACCGATTTTTCCGTTCTCGAATGATAAAACAAAACTTTATCGCCCAAACGCATCGCCCGCAGATTATTTCGCGCCTGATAATTGCGCACGCCCGTCCAATCGGTTTTGCCGTCTTTTAGCAAATCATCAAACGAGTAGCTTTCGGGTTCTTGCTTGACTAGCCAGTAGTTCATAATAGTTTTCAGATAGTTTTCGGATAGTTACGGAAAGTTGCGGACATCTTAAAACTCTGTAACTTTCTGCAACTTCCTGAAAACTTTCCGCTACATATATCAACCTTTTTTTTGCGCCGCTGCTGCTTTTTTGTTGAGCCATTTTGCCCAGCGTTCGATATACGGGCGCAACGGTTTGAACAATTTGGCGCGAAACGAATTGACGTTTTGCTTTTCGCCCCACGATTTTAAGTTCTTCTCGGCGTATTGACGAATTTGCGGTTCGAGATTCTGTTTTTTGACCGAATGCCGCAAGGTTAAATAATAATGCTGACCGACGAGCGAAAAAATAAGACCGGCGATATTGCTCTTAAATGATTGTTTTGCCATCCATTTTTTCGCGAATTTTTCGGTCGGTTGAAGCAGTGCGCCCATCGAAAGTTCGAGAAATGCGTTCTGATTTTGGATCTTCGGATGATAAAGTCCGGGCAGATCGCCCTTGAGCGGGACATCCATTTTTTGCAGACGCGGATCGCTGATAAAATCGACGAGCTTGATTTTATCCAAACCGCGCGTATGTTCGGTCGGCAAAAAATCCAGAATTTTATAGATCTGTTCGTCGGTGTCTTTCGGCAAATCGAAGGTCGCCTGATTTTCAATTTTTAATTTTGTTGCTTTGGCAGGTTTTTGCCCTGCGGTTTGTATTGCCATAACTTCTCTAAATTGTAAATCCTAATTCGTCAATCGTAAATCGTGAATCGTCAATTGTGCCACAGTCTTGTTGCTTTTCGGCAACAAAAAAAAATTAAAAATTAAAAATTAAAAGTTAAACTCAATTATTCTACCAATTTTGCCGATTTTGGACTTTGGAACGGCGTTTGTTAAATAATCTGGAATCTGGAATCTTTAGAAGTGAATCAAACAACCCTGGCAAAATCAATCGAAACAAGCGGCATCGGTCTGCACACCGGTGTCGAGGTCAATCTGGCGTTAAAACCCGCGCCCGAAAATACGGGTTATATATTTGTCCGCACGGATCTCGACAATTTCGAAATTCCCGCGTCGGTCGAATATATCTCGCATTGCAGTTACGCGACGACGCTTCTGCGGCGCGGCGTTTTGCTTTCGACCTGCGAACATCTGCTTTCGGCGCTGCGCGGCGCGAATGTCGACAATTGTTTTATCGAGCTCGACAATATCGAGATTCCGATCATGGACGGTTCTTCGGAAAACTTCATCGAATTGATCGAACGCGCCGGAATTGCGGAACAACCCGCGCCGCGCCATTATTTGAAGGTTCTCGAAAAGGTCGAGTTCGAGCAGGGCGACCGCAAAATGTCGGTCGAGCCATCCGATAAATTTGAGATCGAATGCGTGATCGATTTTCCCCATCCATTTATCAATCGCCAATCTTTTCATTTTAAGCTCGAAAACGGTTCGTTCGGACGCGAGATCGCGTCGGCGCGGACCTTTGGTTTTACGACCGAGATCGAAATGCTCCGCAAAGCCAATCTCGCGCTCGGCGGTTCGCTCGAAAACGCGATCGTGCTGACGCCCGACGGAATGCTCAACGAAAACCCGCTGCGCTTCGCGGACGAATTCGTGCGCCATAAAATCCTCGACATTATCGGCGATTTCGCGCTTCTCGGAATGCCGGTTCTTGGAAAAATCACGGCTCAAAAATCCGGTCACGCCGTTCACGCAAGTTTGATGAGCAAACTGTTAAAAACCGAAAGCGCCTGGGAAATTGTTCTAAAAGCATAGCGTCAACATTGAAACGAAATGTTGACGCTATGCTTTTCAGCCTTCAAATAAATTTTCCGATAAATCAGTAAGTAAGCAAATCCGGCTTGCTCGAAAATGAAAAACTTCAATATTTGTTTTTTCAATGAGATTCAGCAATTTTCCTTTGTTCAGTTTTCCCCGAAAAAGTCTATCTCGAGCGCGTCGGCAAACGGGTTGACGATCTGCGATGACGGATTGAATTGAATTTTTTTATGCCGGACGGAAACGATGTAGATTTCGCCGGAGCGAACCCCATCGAATCGATAAAACCCGAAAGTGTTGGTTAAGGCTGTCCGTGTTATGCCGTTTGAATCCGTCAGCGAAACATTTATTTTGCTGATCCCGCTTCCTTTTCCGGTCAGAACTCGCCCGCCGATCGAGACATTCGCCGCGGTCGGGGCAAACTCGCTCAACGTCCAATCGGAAAACCCGGTCACGCCCGACATAAAACCCGTATTCGTTGCCGGATTAACGCATGGCGAACCGAGCCCGCAATTGTTGGCAAACGATTGCGGAACGCCGCCTGAAACTCGCGTCAGGCGGTAGTTGTTTTCATTGCCGAAAACGTCCGTCTGCAAATAATTGAACGTCAAATCCGCCGTAAAAGTCCCGGCGCCGGTCAAAGTCCAATAGCGGCGCAAGCTCGTTGACGGATTCATGACCGGTTGATTTGTTTGCTGAACGGACGCGAACACTTCGGTCGTGCCGCTCGTGATGGCGACGGTCACGGGCGAATAACCGTTTGCCGTGCCGATCGGAAATGTAAAGGCGGGAAGTCCGGGAGTGTTATATCTTTTGCTCATCAAGCCGCTCACATAGCCGTTTGTCCGGTTCGAGGTCGCGTTATTATCCATGGTCAGCGCGTTGCCGGTACTGTTGATGAGAGCCCCGTTGATCAAATTCAGGGTTCCGCTCACCAGATGAAACGCGGATCCGCTGAACGTGACGCCCGCCGCATTATTGATCGTCAGGTTATTAAAAGTTACGGATCGCGCAACGTTTTGCGCCGCGCCGCCGTCGAAAATCAGCGTTCCTAAGGTCGTTG
>CADEFG010000545.1 GCA_902826505.1 uncultured Acidobacteriota bacterium | reverse complement strand
GCGGGAAACTTCTTTTTCTCCCGCCAAGACGCAAAGTCGCCAAGAAAACGCAGCGGCTTTCGTCCGGCTAATTTATTTTGAGACGGCTTGTAAATAAAAACGCCAAATTCAAAAAAAAGCCGAAATTCGCAACAACCTGCGCTCAAAAAGCAGGCTTCCACATTTTAACAAACCGCGCAAGCCGAAATAAAAAAGAACTCGTCCGCGTTAAATGCGGACGAGTTCCGAACGATCGCTTCAAACCTTCGGTTTAGAAGAGAAAACGAAAACCGAATCGGATCGAGCGTGATGCCTGAAAACGATTGGGCAGTCCGTAGTCGGCACGCGTCCGGCTGAGAGCGGTCGGCGTTCCTGCCAGATAAGTATTGATCTGCGTCAGCAGTTCGCCGCGATTATAGGCATTGATCAATGCCGGTTTATCTTCGACGCCGTTGACAAAGAACTGCGGAAAAGCCGTTGCCCGCGCAATTTGGGCGCTGGTCAATAAATTCTGGACGGTGAGCACCGTATCCTGATCCAAGAGATTGATAATATTCAGATCGCCGACGAGCGTAAAACGATTGTCTCTGCCGAATTTATAGCGGTGCGTCAAGCCCAGATCCGTTTGTGAAAACGTCGGACTGCGACCCAAATCTCCGCGTTTGGTAAAGATCGTCGTTGCCTGACCGAACTGAATAAATGTCGTCTGCGGCGTTCCCGATTGAATGGTTTGAAATAATGAAATCTCGGACGAATTCGTTTTACTTCCGCGCCAATCGAAAATATATGCGCCGTAAGCGTTAAAAACGTGCGGTCGGTCGGTCGCCAGTCTGCCGTCGTCAAAACCGCCGCTCGCCAGAAAACCGATAAACGGCAAATCGAAGTTGCGATTAACGCCCGGATCGGAACGCGCGAGCCCGTTCAGCGAACCGGCACCGATCTCGTCCGTATTTTGCAAACCCGAATAATTGCCGTAAAGTCTGCTCAAAGTATAGTTGAGATTGAAATAATAATTGTTCGACAATCTTTTTTCAAAAACCAGTTCGAGGGCGTCATAGCGGCGTCGCGGCGTCGCATAGGGACCTTCGTAGCCGGCGTTTTCCAGAAATTCTTTGTGCAGACCCTGTCCCGGATTTCCGGTAATAAAGATCTCACTGCCCGATTCGTCGGCGACCCCGGCATCTTCGATCGCATTGATCAATTTCTTATTGGTATAACGGGCGCGGATCGTGTAGTTTTTACCTAATTCACGCTCGAAACCGAAAGTAAATTCCCGCTGCTGATAGGGTTTGAGATTCGGGTCGATCGCGCCCGATTCCGCCGGATCGGCGTTCGGATCGTTTGACGCGACCCGCAGATCGGTTTGACAGCGGCTCAAACCATTGCCGATAAATCCGGTGAGCGGGCAAAGTCCGCCGATCCGGTCATCGAAATTTCCGACGATGGTCGCCGTCGTGAAATTCGTGTAGGGTCCGCTGGTCGGCAAAATATCGAAATAATCGTCGCGGAAAAAGTCGCCGCCGAATGAGCCTTGCGCGAGACGGAATTTCAAACGGTCGTAAAATTTTCCGTAACTGCCGAAAATCTTGGTTTTACCGTCGCCGGTCAGATCGTAGGCAAAGCCGAGTCGCGGCGCGATCTTATCGCCGTAACCGAAACTAAACGACGCCGGAAATTCGTTGAACGACGGAATATCTTCTTTTTCGGCACGCAGTCCGAGATTCAGCGTCAAACGACGAAACGGCTGATATTTATCCTGCACGTAGATCGATTGATTAAGATTACTGCCTTTGGCGATTTGCCCGAAACGCCGGAGCACGCCGCCGCCGATCGCGTTCGGGGCAGGTGTCGCGCCGCTGCTTTGGAGATTGCCGCCGCCGCACATGCTATTGATTCTAAAGTCGCCGTAGCACAGAAAAATCGTCTGCGAAAATCCGGCTGCCTGATCGTTGAAGATCGTCGAGCGCGAATAGCCGCCCTTGACCTGATGTCTGCCGCCGAGATTAAAAAGCACGGTCGCATCGCCTTCGTAGGTTGTCCGGATCGAAACGTCGCGGAGCGTGATCGCTGTGCTGGGCGAGACGAAATTCGGCAGACACGCGCCCGGAACCGTCGTCGAACCGCCGCCGTTGGCGCAGTTATATTGATTTCCCGTCGGCACAAAGTAATTGTTTCCCTTTTCGTTCAAAAAACCGCGACTGTAACGAAAAGTGGCGATCAGATTGTCCCGGATCGTATAGATGGCTTGTCCCGTAATATTGTTGCCGTTATTGCGTCCGCCCTGCAAGGCGCGCAATTGACTGCCGCCGATCAAACCGATCGCGCCGCCGAAATCAACTGCCGGGTCCGAGCCGCCAAAACTTGCCGTCCCGAACGGCAGCAAGCCTTCGGTGATCAGCGGGTTCCAAAGATAAGTTCCGGTCAACCGAAGTTTGCTGAACGGCTGCGCGTCCAACCGTGCGAAAGCGTATTCAAAGGTTTGTTTTTGCCGGTAAGTATCTCTGCCCGTGACGGTGCGGGTTGCCGCCGGTTGGTTGGTATAAAAGGTCGTGTCAACCGTCGTTTCAAATATCTGCGGCGTGTAGCTGCCGAAAAACCAGAGTTTGTTTTTTATGATCGAACCGCTCAGGTTGGCGGTCGGGAAGGTATTTAGAAATCTGGCTTTCGGCGGTGTAAATAATTCGGCTGACTGCCGAAAATCCGCGCCCGAAAGACCGTTCGTAAAACGCAACAGCGTCGGACGCGCTTTTCCGGCAAATTTCGAAGGCGAAAACTGCAGCCCGAATTCACCGCGGAAATCGTTGCTGCCGCCTTTCGTGACGACGTTGATGACGCCGCCGGTCGCGCCGCCGAATTCGGCATCGAAACCTGATGATTTGACCTGAACTTCCTGCACCAATTGAAAAGGCACCATATTATTGGCGTTGATTCCCGCATTCCGGTAATTGGTCACTTCCTGTCCGTCAATAATAAAACTGTTCTCCGAATTGGTCGCGCCGTCAACCGAAAATCCACCGGCAAGCGTGTCGGGACGCGTTCCCGGAACGGCTTTCAGCGCGCTCGTAAAATCAACGCCTTTCGGAAGCAATTCGATCTTTTGCGCGTTGATGCTCGTCGAAATTTCGCTGCCGGTCGTATCAACCGGCTGGTCCGACGCGCCGACGTCAACGACGGCAGATGCCTGTCCGGCGGTCAATTCGATATTTAATTGGGTCGTTTTCCCGAGTGTGACCTGCACATTTTCATAGCGGGCTTCGCCGAATCCGCTGGTTGCCGCCGTCGTGATCGTATAAACGCCGGGCGGCACCTGCAAAACGCGGAAGAAACCTTCTTCATTGGTCGTGATCGAACGATTAAAACCCTGGCTGACGCCGGTCGTCGTCGTTCCGCTCGCATCGGACGAAGAGGTTAAATTCTTGATCGTGACGGCAACATTCGGGACGATCGCGCCCGCCGAATCCTTGACCGTTCCTTCAATACTGCCCGTTGTTTCTTGTCCGAAGGCAAATGCCGAGAGCATCAAAATCAGCGACAGCAATTGAATAAATCTAATTTTTTCTTTCATTTTTTACTCCTTATAATTATGTTTTTGGCGGAGCGTTCAAATTTTGGAATAAAAGCGAGCGGTAATTTTCTGCTGCTTTCTTTCCATTTGGCTCCTCATCGTGAAAGGCGCAATTACGAGACCAAAAAAGGTGAGCTTTGTGCAAATAATCGCCCTGATGCTAGGCAAACGAGCTTTGATAAAAGAATTCGGCGGCGGGTTGAGCCGTTTGCGGAAAGCGAAAAAAAACGCGTTCTCCAAAATTTTGGAGAAAAATCAAATTCTGTAAATTATTGGAAATACACAAGATATTCAGATTTTGGAACGAAAAATCCCAAATTTGGAACAGCCCGCCGAAAAGTTTTTTGCGAGGCGTCGGCGTTCGTCACCGAAAAGCGTCGATTCATCACAAAACCCGGGCAAAGCCGTTTGGCGGGCGTTAGAATTGACGGC
>CADEFG010000544.1 GCA_902826505.1 uncultured Acidobacteriota bacterium | reverse complement strand
GAAATCGCTTTGACCACCGAAGAACGCGCCGCGCTGCATAAATCGGCGGGCGCGGTTCAGGAATTGATCGACGTTCTCGGAATCTAATTTTTAAGAATTGGTAAATCTTAAAAGGAAAGTCTTTTTGGGCTTTCCTTTTTTTATTGCGCTAATCTCAAAGCCTCAAATTTAGGTCTGATACCTTTGTGAAATGTTTTGCGCGTTAGAAAATGAAATGGCTTCATGCCATTTGCGGCGGCAGATTTTGACCGCTACCGAAGGAGAAAATTATGAATATTACAGAAATCGCGCCGGACGTTTACAGGCTTTCGTTGTTCGTGCCGGAAGCGGATTTGCAGTTCAACCAATTTTTAATTAAAGACGACGAACCGCTTCTTTTTCATACCGGAATGCGCGGGATTTTTCCGCTCGTCCGCGAAGCGGTCGCGAAAATCATCGATCCGGCGGATTTAAGACATATCGGTTTTAGCCATTTCGAAGCGGACGAATGCGGGGCGCTCAACGAATGGCTGGAAATCGCGCCAAACGCCGAAGCGTTTTGCAGCTTTGTCGGCGCGATGGTCAGCGTCAACGATTTTGCGTCGCGTCCGGCAAGAGGTTTGACCGACGGCGAAAGTTTCGGGACGGGGAAATACAAATTTCGGTTTGTCCAAACGCCGCATCTGCCGCATTGCTGGGAAGCGGGCTTGCTTTTTGAAGAAACGAACCGGACACTTTTCAGCTCGGATCTGTTTCATCAGAACGGCGATGTCGAACCATTGACCGAACGATCGGTGATCGAGCGTGTCCGGCAAACCATTACCGATTACAATGCCGGTCCGCTTGCCAATTATCAGCCGTACACGCGGCAAACCGAAAGCAATCTGCAAAAACTGATTGCGCTCGATCCCCAAACGATCGCGGCAATGCACGGCTCAGCCTTCGCGGGCGACGGCGCCCAGGCGCTGCAGGATTTGGGAGTCGTAATGCACGAAGTTTTGTAGAAAATAAGGGCGGCGTCCGCTGATTACGCGCCGCCGATAAATCCTAAATATCGAAAGCTTTGCACAAAAACGTCAAGAAGCGCGGGAATCGTCAATCGTCAAGCAGAATGTTCGGTTCACTTAATGATTTAAGATTTTACTCGATTTCTGATTTTCGATTCCCGATTCCCGAACGCACCGCGCCGACTTTTTGTGCCAAGCCGATATTGAATAAGGAAATCAAAGCGCATCGTTAAATTTCGGATTTTCCTTTTTCCGGATTGATTCCAAGATTTTTCATTCTCCGATAGAGATGACTGCGGTCAACGCCCATCGCGTCGGCGGCTTTCGCGACGTTGCCGTCGAATTCGCCCAGTTTGTGCAGGATAAATTCGCGCTGATAGGCATCGGTTGCGTCCTTGAACGACGGAAAACGAAAGCTTGAGGCGGGCGGCTCGTCAATGACATTGAATTTCGGCAAATCTTCGCCCGCGACTTTTTGTTTTTCGACCATGATGACGATGCGCTCGATCGTGTTTTTGAGTTCGCGGATATTGCCGAGCCACGCGTAGTTTTGCAAGGCTTCGATCGCTTCAGCGGAAAATTCCTTCGGTTTTTTGCCGTAGGACAGCGAAAACTTCTGATTGAAATGCGCGACGAGTACGGGAACGTCTTCAAGCCGTTCGCGCAGCGGCGGAATCTGAAACGGAATGACGTTGAGGCGATAAAACAGATCGGCGCGAAAATCGCCGTTTTCGATCAAACCCGAGAGCGGTTTGTTGGTCGCCGAAATGACGCGCACATCAACCTTGACCGGCGTGTTGCTGCCGATCGGTTCAAAGCGTTGTTCTTCGAGCACGCGGAGCATTTTTGCCTGCACGCGCGGCGACATATCGCCGATCTCGTCCAAAAATAAGGTCGCGCCGTCGGCGATCTCGAACTTTCCTTTTTTCGCCGCGCCCGCGCCCGAAAATGCGCCTTTCGTATGTCCGAAAAGCTCGGATTCGACCAGATCTTCAGGAATCGCGGCGGAATTTATCTCGACGAACGGCGCGTTACGCCGGCGCGATTGCGCGTGAATCGCCCGCGCGACGAGTTCTTTGCCCGTTCCCGATTCGCCCGAGATCAAAACGCGTCCGTCGGTCGGCGCGACGATCGAGATTTGTTTGCGCAGCGCGCGCATCGCGACGGACTCGCCGACCATTTCGTATTCGTGGCTTAATTGTTCCGTTAATTGCGCGTTCGTGCGTTCCAGATCGCGCTGTTTGATCGCGTTTCTGACCGTCAGAACGGGTTTTTCAAGGCTGAGGGGTTTTTCGATAAAATCAAACGCGCCGAGTTTGGTCGCGTTGACGGCGGTTTCGATATTGCCGTGACCGGAAATCATGACGACGGCTGAATCGTTGCCATTTTCGCGCAAACGCTTCAAAGTTTCGAGCCCGTCAATGCCTTGCCCGAGCCACACATCGAGCAAAATACAAGCATAATGCGCGCGTTCGACCGATTTTAAACAATCTTCGCCGCCCGTGACGGTTTCGACCTCAAAACCTTCGTCTTCCAAAACCCCGCGCAAAGTTTCACGGATTCCGCGCTCGTCGTCAACGATTAAAATTGAATTAGACATTGAGGCTATTTTCTTATAGTTTTCCAAACAATCGCAATTAAAAAAATGATTTTGTAGAATAACCAACAAACAAAACCGAAACTCATTAAAACAGCAATCGTTCCGTCAACTCCAACCAAGTGACTTGAATAATTGACATCAGCTAATTTCGATGTTTCGTAATGAACAAATGCTGACCAAACGGAAAGTCCGAGCCACGAAAAAAAAGCGATTAAAGTTCCAAGTTCTGAAAATCTCAGCGCGTAACGATTATCAAACCGCAACGCAATCAGACGAATCATTAATCCAAGTAAAATCACGAATTGATAAATAGCTGATTTAATCAGGTTGAAACTAAAACGATCATCATAAAAAGGTGCAAATCCGTAGTATTTCAGAAAATCGTAGAAGTTTAAGATAACTAAAAAAAGAACAGCTAAAAATATTAGCAAAGAGGTGGTTTTTGCACGTTTCAGTTTTTTTGCCTTTATGGAAAAATAATTTTCACTAAAAGTTGTGATAAAACTTTTGCTTAACATAAATTCACCTCAAACAATCACAGGTAATTCTACAATAAATTTCGCGCCTTTCGGGGAATTGTTGACGGCTTTGATGCGCCCGCGATGTTCGGAAATAATTCTTTGAACGATCGCCAAACCCAAGCCGGTGCCGCGTCCTTTGGTCGAAAAATAGGGCTGGAAAAGTTTTTGGAAATCCGAGGGCGGAATGCCGTTGCCGTTGTCGCTGATTTCGGCGACGATCAGATCACGCGCTTTGTCGTAGAAGGTTTTGATAAAAATTCGTTTGTCTTCCTGCGATTTGTCGAAAGCTTCGACGGCGTTTTCGATGAGATTGACGAAAACGCGTTTCAGTTGTTCTTCGTCGATCATAGTTTTCGGCATATTTTCGCCCAAATTCAGTTCGGTTTTTGCGTCGCGGTCTTCGTAAAGGACGGCGGATTGGCGGATGATTTCGTTCAAGTTTCCGCTTTCGAGCTTGACGTTCGGCAGCCGCGCAAACCGTGAAAATTCATCAACCATTGCTTTCAAACTCTGAACTTCGCGGAGAATCGTTTCCGTTCCGTCCTTGATGACCTTTGCGGTTTGGTCGTCCGCTTTTGGCTGCGGGTCTTTCGGTTTATTCGAGAAAACGTCCAAAAAACTCTGGACTTTGGACTTTGGACTCTGGACCGAATTAAACCGTTTGGCAATCCTTTCGGCGGAAAGCTGGATCGGCGTCAGCGGATTTTTGATCTCGTGCGCCATCCGCCGCGCCACTTCCTGCCACGCCGAAGCGCGCTGCGCCGTGATAAGCTCGGATAAATCTTCAATAACGAGCACGACGCCGCTCGTTTCGCCAAACAAACGCGGCAAAGCCGTCGCCGTCAAATCAACCGAAAGATTCGCTCTCGAATCGTCGCTTCC
>CADEFG010000543.1 GCA_902826505.1 uncultured Acidobacteriota bacterium | reverse complement strand
ATTCGATTGCCGGACCCGTACGGACGATTTACGACGGTTGGAATCGCCCGCGCACGAACGCCGCGCATAATCATCTTGCCGAAGATATTGCCGCTGACAAGTATTATAATTTCATCAGCCGACCGCTGCCGTTCATGGTTGCCTGCTGGTTTCACACCGCGCTTTTGTTCGGCTTTGCCTATTTTGTCTGGGGAATTTGGGGAATCGCGGCGTTGTGGCTGACTTCCGCGTTTGTTTACAACATCGGCGACGCGATCGACAGTTTCGCGCATCTTTACGGCACGCGACCTTTTACGACCGATCATTTTGCGCGAAATAATAAATTGCTCGGTTATCTGACACTCGGCGAAGGCTGGCACGCGAATCATCACGTTTTTCCGTCGAGCGCGAAACACGGACTTCTGCCGCATCAATTCGACGCGGTTTGGCTGATGATTCGAATACTAGAGCGTTTCCGCGTGATCGAAAATGTGAGAGTTCCGGGCGCGGCGCAGATCAATGCAAAATTAATCGAAAATATATGACCGAAGATAAATTTTTACCAAAGAAATATTCCGAAAGTTTCGATGTTTCAAAGTCAAGCGCGGACAATCCCGACCCGTGGCTCGCGCTCTATCTCGACCGTTCGATCCAGATCGACGACGAGGCAAAAGCCGCGCTGCTCGTTTCGATGCGTTCAAAATCGCGCGAAATACTTTTTCCGCTGCTCAAACCGCTGCTCTGGCTGGTTTTGCATCTCGTCACGGCGATCCGAATTCTCGTTCCGAACCTGTTTGCGTCGTCAAAGATTCTTCACCGGATGATCTATTTCGGTCTGAGAAACTTTGTTTCGCCGGAAGCGAATTTTATAATTTTGCGGCATTTTCACATCGGCTCGGAAATTCTCGCGTTTATCGCTTCAAACGTCAAAGATGTCGAGATCAAACTTAATCCTTTGCGACCGTCGAAGCTCGAAGATGTGCTCGGCGAAATCTTTCTCAAACACGATTTGAATTTGTTTAATTTCGTCATCAATCTGAATACTGAGCTGCGCAAGCAAAATCGCCAGATCGAAACGCCCGAAACCTTAAATTTCGAGGCTATTTCGGACGGCGAATTCGCGATCGACGCGTTCCCGAACCGTTGGACGAACTTTCTCGACGTCCAATCGGCGGTCGAAATCTACACACCGGTTTATCAACTGTTTTTGCCCGGCAGCGATTTTTGGCGGGCGGCAAATTCGCTGCAACTCGATGAAACGGTCGGGCTGTATGTTTCGCGCCTGTTGGGCAACAATCAATATCTCGGGCTTTTGAACAACAAACATCCGCTCGTTCCTTTGCCGACGACCGGCGCCGGTTATCGCCTGCTGCTGCACGGGCTGGCATCGGAAGAGCTGCACGCGATCCTGCGCGAACAAAAACAAAAACAACGGGATAAAACTGATTCGCCGGTCAAACGGGTAGAATCCCGGTAATATGTTGTTGCCGATTTGGCGCTGAAAGCACACCGGAAATTAGCCTGTGATGCTCATCACAGGCTTTGATAATGATCTTTCGCACTCCGGAGGGAGCGCCGCTGTCCGAATTGCCTTCCACCGCACTTTCAGCGCGGAGTTCGTTGCTTGATCAAGCCTGTGGTTTGCACCACAGGCTAATTTCCAAACGCGCTTTCAGCGCAGAATTGAATGGTTTTGCAATCGAGCAACACATTATCGGGACAATATCGTCAATCGCCAATCCTTGAAATTTCGTCTAAGATCGAATAAATGAGCGATTATCGTCTTTACTATTCACCGTATTATTACGCCGAGATTGGCGAAGGACATGTTTTTCCGATTCGCAAGTTCGAACTGGTCAGAGATTTATTGTTAAGTGAGGGAACTTTGCGCGACGATGAAATCTTTGAACCCGCACCGGCGAAGATCGAGGATCTGCTGCTCGTTCACACGGAAGATTACATTACGCGCCTGATCGGCGGCGAATTGACCGCCAAGGAAGTTCGCAAGCTCGGTCTGCCGTGGTCGAAATCGCTGGTTCGCCGTTCGCTGCACGCGATTTCCGGCACGATCAACGCGGCGCGTCACGCGATGGAAAGCGGCATCGCCTCGAATCTCGCGGGCGGCACGCATCACGCATACCCGGATCGCGGCGAAGGTTTCTGCGTTTTGAACGATGTCGCGGTCGCGATTCGCGTCTTGCAGCGCGAAAAGCTCGCCGAAAGATTCCTGATCGTTGACTGCGACGTTCACCAGGGCAACGGAACGGCTTATATCTTTCAGGATTCGCCCGAAGTTTTTACCTTTTCGATGCACGGCGCGAAAAATTATCCGCTCTTTAAAGAAACATCCAGCCTCGACATCGAGCTTGCCGACGGAACGGGCGACCGCGAATTTCTCGAAACGCTCGACGAAGCGCTGCCGCGCATCTTTACGCATAATCCCGATCTGATCTTTTATCTCGGCGGTGCCGACCCGTTTGAAAAAGACAAGCTCGGACGACTGAAACTTTCGATCGAAGGTTTAAGAAAACGCGACGAAATCGTTCTGCGTTTTGCCCGCGAGCATCACACGCCGATTGTCACGACGATGTCGGGCGGCTACGCCTCGGACATCAACGACACGGTCGAGATCCACGCCAACACGATCCGCGCCGTCAAAGATGTGTATTTCGGACAAAAGAGCGCGAAAGCGCAGGGTAAGGTTGTCAGTTAGCCTATTATTTTCGACCATTTCGGCATAAAAGCCGGAGCGCGGTCGGCTCGTCCGCCTGATTGGCGCGAGCCAATCAAAATAATCTTTCGCCTTATTCAAACTCGTTTAGGGTGAAACGCTTTTGACGCCGCTGACGCGGCGTGACGAACGCTTTCGTCACGCTCCGATTTAAAGACCTTCTTTTTATTACGTATTTTTTTTGAACAATTAGCTGCTGCGTAAAGCAAAACTTATGTCGCGGAGCGCGTTATTAAAGAAAAGTAGTGCGTAAGGCGGGTTAAGTTTCATAATCCGCGAGTTAAGTAACGCGTTAGACAAGTCGCGTAGTGCGCGACGCGGGTTTGATATCGCGAAACTAAAGCCTCGTATTCCGATACTGAAAACAAGTAATGCGCTGCCCAAAAACAAATTTGCGGATTCCGTAACTGAACAGGCTTTGAAAAAAGCCGATTATTTTTTACAAATTGCAAAAAAATGTTGATACGTGGTTTATACTCAAGAAAGTCAAAATGAAATTTCACAACCTGGAGGAAAACCGATGCAAAAATATCTTTTGCGAAAGTCGTTCGGCATTATCCTGACATCGCTGATTTTAGGCGTTTTCACACTGAACGCGGCGGCGCAGAATATGTTTCGGAAGATCAACGATTTTGACGGCGACGGTCAAGCCGATTTTGCGGTAACCCGAATTTTAAACGGCTTAAAGGTCTGGTATGTCTGGCAAAGCACTGCCGGACCGAAGGTTTTTCAATGGGGAATAAATACCGATACGAACGCGGCAGGCGATTATGACGGCGACGGTAAAACCGATTTTGCCGTTTACCGCTCGCCGTCGGGTCCGCCGTTTTTTTATACGTTTTATATTTATCAAAGCCAGACCGATACGTTCGTCTATAAAGCGTTTAATTTTCCTGCCTTTCTCGGCAGTTTTCCGATGCATCAGGATTATGACGGCGACGGCAAAACAGACGCCGCCTTTTTGATTACCGAGGGAACCGGCGGCACAGTTACCTACAGCGCGAGCGCGACTAACGTTTCGGGCAATTTTGTCATTCCTTTCGGAGATTTTTCAATCAGAATCGGCGATCTGGACGGCGACGGGCGCGCCGATAAAACGTCTTATACGACTGCTACAAATCTCGTCACCATTACAAATCTCGTCTCTAACGCGTCGCGCGCCGTTCAATTCGGGATAAGCAACGATGTTTATGTTCCCGCTGATTTTGACGCCGACGGCACGGGCGATCTGACCGTCTGGCGAGGCTCCGAAGGAAACTGGTACTGGCTGAAAAGCTCAGAC
>CADEFG010000542.1 GCA_902826505.1 uncultured Acidobacteriota bacterium | reverse complement strand
AAAACTTTAATCTTTTATCCGATCTTGTCCGGGTCTTTTTTTTTTCGCCGGAAAATTTATTAATAAAAGCAACTATAAAATGAATAAAAAGGCGTGAAAATCCGTCGGATGACGTATTTCGGCATCGGTAAAGTTGTGTATTTTGGGATAGGTCATGTTACCTAGGGCGGTTAAAGTTCGGGTGGCAGATAAGTTGCGCGGAAGATTTTTGAGACGCGTTAAAGTTCCGAGCGATGCGTGAGGGCAAATTTGACGAGCGCGAGATTGCCGCGCAAGTTGAGTTTTTGACAAATGTTGGCACGATGGGAGTGCACCGTGCGGTGGCTGATAAAAAGCTCCGCGCCGATTTCCTTACTGGTTTTGTCTTCGGCGATGAGCTTGAGGATCCGGCGTTCGGTCGGCGAGAGCCGGTCGAGTTCGGGTTTTTCGCTTTTCAATTGTTCGGTGCGGCGGCGGCGATTGAGTAATAAGACGGATAAAGACGGGCTGATATATGGTTTTCCCCGGGCGATTGATTTGATTCCGGCGACAATATCGGTTGTTGCGCTGTCTTTCAGGACATAGCCGTTGACGCCCAAATCCAACGCCTGTTGAAAAATTTCTTCTTCCGAATGCATCGTCAGAAAGATTATTCCGACTCCGATTTTTTTTCTCGCGATTTCCTGCACGACCTCGAACCCGCTTAGTTTGGGCATATCGATATCGATCACGGCAACATCGGGCAGGTGTGTTTCGATCAATCGCAGAGTTTCTGCACCGTCACCCGCTTCGCCGACGACCGTGAAATTTGGGTCGGCTTCGATCATTTGCCGCAAACCCTGCCGGACGATCGGATGATCGTCCGCGATAATGATTTTAATTTGATTTTCCATCGCCGTTTGACGTTTTGCTCAAAGGTATTTTAATCAAAATAGTCGTTCCGCCGCCAACTTCCGATTCAATTTCCCGCGTTCCGCCGAGCATTTTGACGCGCTCGGCAATGCCCAGAAGACCGAAACCGCCTTTGCCTTCGTCGCCGCTTTTGATCGCGTTGATATCAAATCCCCTGCCGTCGTCCGAAATCAAGATGGTCAGATTCCGCTCGCTTTTTGTCATCAGAACCTGCGCCTCAGTGGCTTCGGCGTGTTTTAAAATGTTACCCAAACTCTCTTGAATCATCCGGTAAATACTCATTTCGGCTTCGCCTTCAAAAAGATTGTCAACCGCGTCAATCTCGGATTGAATCTGTAATTGACTCGTTTCGGTGATTTTGTTGAGCAGCGATTTGACGGCTTTCGTCAGTCCGAGATTATCAAGCAGATACGGGCGCAAAGCGTAGGAAATCTCGCGCACCTCGCCGATTGTCTGCGTGGTTTGCAGGCTGATTAATTCGAGTTGTTTTTTGATGTTTTCATCCGTCACCGTTTCGGCGCTCAAAATGACGCGGTTTTTGATCATCGCGAGCGATTGCCCGATCGAATCGTGCAGCTCGGCGGCAATCCGGCGACGTTCGGTTTCGTGCGCGTTGATCAAGCGGCGCGAAAATTCTTCCTGGACGAGCTGTGCCCGTTCGAGCCGCGAAACACGCCTCCGGTAAAGCGCGTAGATGATCCCGCCAAACCCGATCGTACACGCCGTATAAAACCACCAGGTGCGGAAAAACGGCGGTTTTTTGCTGATCTTGATCGAAGCGCCGGTTTCGTTCCAGACATTATCGCTGTTGGCGGCGGCGACGCGGAAAACATATTCGCCGGGCGCCAGATACGGAAAAAACGCGGTTCGGCGGCTGCCGGCTTCCGTCCAATTTTCATCCAGCCCTTCGAGCCGGTAGCGAAAGCGCACCTGTTCGGGCTTGATAAAACTCAAGCCCGTATAATCAATTTCAAGATTTTCCTGAGCGGGCGAGATTTCGATTCCGTTTTGAAAATTATTGATCGTTTGATTATCGATCCGCAGACTTTCGATGACGACCGGCGGCGGCAAAGGATTGTACGGAACAATTTCGGGGTTAAAAATTGCGACGCCGTCCTGCGTCGGAAACCAGAGCCGTCCGTCGCGCGCCCTGATGCCGGTCGGTTGTCCGCCGCCATTGGCTTCACTCGACCGCATCCCGTCGGATTTCCCGAACGCCACGGAAGTGATCAAGGAACGACGTCCTTCGGCAAAATCGTTGAGTTCCTGACGGCTCACGCGATACACGCCCTGATTGCTCGACATCCAGAAATTTCCCGAAGTGTCGGGCAGAATCGCGAAAACGCCGTTGCTGAAAAGCCCGTTTTCCCGGGTATAATTTGTAAATTTTCCGTTCTTCAAGCGCGCCAGACCGCTTTCGTAAGTTCCGATCCAGAGCGTGCCGTCGGCGTCTTCATAAAGCGTGCGAATATGATTTCCGGCAAGTCCGTCCTGTTCGGTCAAAGCGGTTATTTTTCCGTCCCGAACTTCGGCAACGCCGCCGAATGTTCCGAGCCACAGCGCGCCGTCGCGCGTTTCCAGAATGGTTTTGACATTATCGCTCGGCAAACCGTCGGAAACGGTCAGTCTTTCGCTTTTTTCGCCGTTGTATTTAATCAATCCGGAGGTAGTCGCAAACCATAAAATTCCGCGCCGGTCGCGGTGAATGGCATAAACGATAAAATCGCCGAATTTGGCGTTAAGCGCGGGCAGAAAATCATAAAATCTGCCGTTTTCGAAATACTGCACTCCGTTCAGCCCGCCGATCCACAAACGCCCGTCGCGGTCTTCGAAAAGTCCCTGCACGAAAGAGTAAATTAAGCCTTCCGGTGCCCCGTAATTGGTGATTGCGCCGTTTTGGTATTTTGAAATTGCGCCGAACGAGCCGATCCAGACCGCGCCGTCACGGCTTTCGAGAATCGAATAAATGTTATTAAAAACGAGTCCCTGCGCGGTCGAAAGCGGCGTCACGATTTGTTTCGTCAAACGGCACAATCCCTTGTCGTTGGTCGCGATCCAGAGATTGCCTTCGCGGTCTGAAAAAATATCCTTGACGTCATTGCTCGTGAGCCCGTTTTTCGAATCGAAACAGTCGAGGTCGTGCGGCGTCAAACGACACGCGCCAAGCCGGTTCGAGCCGAGCCAGATCGTGCCTTCCGCATCCTGGGCGATCACCTGCACGACACCAACCGATTTTCCGCCGAGTTTGACTTCTTCGATGGCGCGGTCTTTAAGTTTGAACAATCTGTCCGATCCCCCCCAGAACCACAGCGTGCCTTCGCGGTCTTCAAACAGTTTCACGATGTAGGAAAGGTTATCGATTAGCGAAAAATCTTTTTTTAAGTTCGCCGGCAAATCAAAAACCGTCTTTTTACCGTTCCGGTCGGCTTCTAATGTTTCCGCGTTCAACTCCCAATGCGTCCCGGACGGCGCGAAATAAAGTTTGAACCGGCGAAAATTGCGGCTCCGTTCGTCCGCATAAGTCAAAAAACGCGTGCCGTCAAATTGCGCGATGCCGTCGGTCGTGAATGCCAGAATCGTGCCGTCCGGTTTCTTTACAATTTCAAAAACATAAGCCGAGGGCAGTCCGTCGGCAATTGTGAAGGTCTGAAATTCACCGTTTCGAAAGCGCACCAGACCGCCCGTTTCCAGACCAATCCAAAGCGCGTTCTCGTGGTCGATTATTAAATTCGTCAAGCGATTGCTCGGCAGCGTTTGCGCATTGCTTTTATTAAGAACCGTAAAGCGGACACCGTCGAACCGGACCAGCCCGTCGAGCGTTGTAAACCATAGATAACCGTCTGCGGTCTGGACAATCGAATTAACGGAATTTTGCGGCAGACCGTTATCCGTCGTCCACGAATCGAAATGATATTGCGCTTGTGCCGCGATTGTCAGACACAAAAGCAAAAACATTCGGAAAACGGTTTTTGCTTTGACATACATAGAAATTACTGCCAGTTTAACAGCCTTTGTTTATAAAATTCATCGGGGGAAAAGAATAATGTACAAGATACTCTTAAATATCATGGTTTGAAAGGCGCAAGGCGGAAAGACAATCTCGTGGCAAG
>CADEFG010000541.1 GCA_902826505.1 uncultured Acidobacteriota bacterium | reverse complement strand
AAGTTTGATCTCGGCGCAATTGATTCGATAATTTTGATCGAAAACGACATGGCTTATACGCATTCGACCGCCGCGCTTAAAATCGCCAAAAGTTTGGGCGGAATTTTATCTGCGGCTTATGTTTTCATCATAATTCCGAAACCGATCCGCGATTTTTTCTACAAATTATTCGCGAAAAACCGGTATAAATTCTTCGGTAAAACGGAAGAATGCATGATCCCGACACCCGAAGTGCGGGCAAAATTTTTGTAAATCGTCAATTGTCAATCGTTAATCGAGAACTGTTTGGATGATTACGATTGACGATTTACCATTGAGGATTATTGATAAAAAAATATGAAAGCTATCTGGAACAATCAAATCATCGCTGAATCGGACGCGACGATCGTCGTCGAAGGAAATCATTATTTTCCCGCCGATTCGATCAAAAAGGAATTTTACAAACCGAGCGAAACGCACACGGTTTGCAGTTGGAAAGGCACGGCGAGTTATTACGATGTGACGGTCGCGGGCGAAACCAACAAAGACGCGGCGTGGTTTTATCCCGAGGCGTTGCCCGAAGCCAAAAACATCGAAAATTACGTCGCCTTTTGGAAAGGCGTCGAGATTACGGAATAAATAATTTTATTTTCAAACGGCGGATTAGCTTTATCTTTTTTGTAATTTAAGATGAATAGATTTTTACCTTTTTTTCTATCGTCAATTATTCTTAGTCTGTTTTTGGCAACCGCCACTTTGGCGCAAAGTTCAAATTGCGTCAAAGGTGATTTTGTTAAAGATCTCGGTAGTTCTTCGAAATTATTGGAAGCGGAGAGCAAATTTTGCGCTGAAATCAGAGAAAACAGCGAGTTACTGGAAATTCAAGGTTTTGTTTTAGGCGAAAGATACGCAAAAATTGTTCGCGTTTTTAAGGACAAAGTTGTTTTTACAGATTATGAAGATAATGTGAGATACAAAGAACGCAGCCTGACCGAAAAAGAAGCAAAAACTTTGCGTCATAAAATTACAGAAGCCAATCCGGCAACACAACCGCCCATCCGCGATTTCAAACGCTGCTTTGATATGTGCTCGCAATTTGAATTTCTCAGTATTGACCGGAATGGCGGACAAAGAGTTTCAATCTTTGCCCCGCGATATAGCCCGCCTGAACCAATGGATAAACTTGCGGATTTTTTCAATCAGTTGGAAAAATCCGGAAATTTTATCCATCATTATTATATTCAGGACAAAGTAAAGAGTTTCGAATTGGTGGTCGCCGATAAAAATTTGTCAACACGGGCGGTTTGGAAAAAAGGAAATGATTTTCGCCTTCTGGTTGAAGATGAGTCAAAATGGGAAGATAATTTTGACGACGCCCGAAAATACTTTGAAAACAGCACTCCGACTTCCGGTACGGAAAGTTACGAAGAACGGCTAAAGCGATTGAAACGCCGCACTGAGATTGAGAATGCACATTATTCGTGGCGAAGGTTTGATAAGGGAAACATCGGCGAGATCATAGCTGCGCCGGATGAAATTCCTTATTTCGAGACAAATTGGCGATATACGGCGAATGGCGACCGGTATTTCAGTTCTTGTGTCAGCGAATCCGATTGAGCATTGGTTAGAGTTAGTAATTCGAACAAGGTTTCGGTGATAAAAAAAGGAGATTATGATGATTCGGATATTGTGGTTTCACCGGACAATCGTTGGTTGGTGGTTGCCAAAGAAGACAAAAAGAGCGGTTGGGAAAATTTGGTTCGAATAAACCTTCAAACAAATGAAGAATATCGTGTGAGTTTAGAACTTTCATACGAATTTGACGTGATCGCCTATCTTCCGGCGCATAATAAATTTCTGATCAGGCAAACGAAATTCGTAAAGTCCCAGCCGGATCGTTTGTTTTTGACATTTCTGCTGGATGCCGAAACTGGCAAACTTGAAAAAATCACCGGCAATTTTGATCCGCTTCTTTATCAAGATCAAGACCGCAAACCGCTTCAGTCAACCCAAAAACCAAATACTTTTTGGGTGGCAAAACATGATTTTAAGGGAACTGCTCAATTCGGTATTTACGATACGAACTCTTTTACTTTTCAAGTGTTGGCAACGTGGTCTGATATTGAATTTGACAGCAATGATATGTGGGTTGATGAAGATGCTATGAAAATTTATTTCGTTTACGGCGGTCATCTTCTTGCTTTGCCGTTGCCAATGACAAATTAAGAACAAAATCATCATATATTACTGAATAAAAAATATGTTCTCGTTAACAACTTTAGAATATGAAAAACTTCTCGGGCTCGTCGCGCGGCACGCGCAGACACCAATGGGCGAAAATCGGTTTGCCGATCTGCGCCCGCTGACCAGTCGTTTGGAATTGGAAAAAGAACTCAAAGCGATCTCGGAAACGATTTTGCTCAACGAAGAAAAACAGGTTTCATGGTCGTTCAGCGGGCTCGAAGATCCGTCGGACGCGGTCGCGATTTTGCGGATCAAGGGCGCGACCTTAGAACCGACCTTGATGCTCGAAGTTTCGCGCGTTTGCAACCAGGCGCTGTTTGCGCGTTCGGCGGTTCAGCCCGAAAAGGATTTCGCGCCGGTTTTGTGGCAGACGGTCGAAAATATTCCGCCCCAACTTTTTGCCGCGATTGATAAAATCAACAAAAAATTATTGCCGTCGGGCGAAATTGACGATTCGGCATCGCCCGAACTTGCCAGATTAAGGCGCGAAATAAACGCCCAGCGCGGAAGATTACAAAAATCGCTCGAAACGACGATGCGCAGCGCGGGCGAGGCGATTCAGGACGCGATCGTTACCATGCGCAACGACCGTTACGTAATTCCCGTCAAAGCGGATTTTCGCGGACGCATCGGCGGCGTCGCACACGGATTTTCGTCCTCCGGCGCGACCGTTTTTGTCGAACCGCTCGAAGCGATCGAGGCAAATAACGAGCTTCAAAATCTAAAAGGCAAAGAAGAACGCGAAGTCGCGCGGATTCTTTTTACGCTGACGGAAGACCTTCGCGAGCAGCTTCCGGCAATCGAAACGGCGGTCGATGCGGTCGCCGAACTCGATTTTATCAAGGCAAAAGTCGAATTTGCGCGAAAATTCAAAGCGATCGTCCCGAAAATCTCGGACGACGAAACTTTGGATTTGATCGAGGCGCGGCATCCATTGCTCGAAGAAAATCTGCGAAGGTCAGAACCGTCTGCGGTAGCGGACGGTTTAAGTTCTTCGTTAAAATCTTCAAATAAGAATCTTCAACCCCCCGCTACCGCAGGGGGTTCTGACATTGTTCCGGTCAGCTTTAAACTCACGAAAGAAAATTCGGTCATGATAATTTCGGGCGCGAACGCAGGCGGCAAAACCGTCGTCCTGAAAACCGCCGGACTTTTGGGTTTGATGGCGGTTTCGGGTTTGCCCGTGCCGGCGAAAGACGCGCAGATTCCCTTTTATAAATCCGTCCTCGCGGACATCGGCGATCATCAATCGCTGGCGGCGAATCTTTCGACATTTTCATCGCATATTTCGAACATCGCCGGCATGATGAAAGATTGCAGGGCGCCGTCGCTCGTCCTGCTCGATGAAGTCGGAACGGGCACCGACCCGGATGAAGGTTCGGCTTTGGGCGTCGCGATCGTCGATTATTTCCGGCGCAATTGCGGCGCACAGGTCATCGCTTCGACGCATTACCGCGGGCTGAAAATCTACGCCGCGAACGACGAAAATGTCATCAATGCATCGGTCGAATTCAACGAAAAAACTTTGCAGCCGACGTATCGTTTGCTGGTTGGTTTGGCGGGCGCGTCGAGCGGCATCGAGATCGCCCGGCGTTTCGGAATCCGCGACGATGTGATCGAAACGGCGCGCAAAAATCTCGATATTTCCGCCCGCGAAGCCGAAAATTATTTGCAAAAATTATCAAGCGAAACGCGCCTCGCGACAGATCTGCGCATTGCGCTCGAAGAAGAACGCGAAGCGACGGCGACCAAATATGCGACGCTCGACATCGAAGCACGC
>CADEFG010000540.1 GCA_902826505.1 uncultured Acidobacteriota bacterium | reverse complement strand
AAAAACCAAAGGCGCGAGGGTTTTTAATTAAACGCAGATTATTTGCCAGAATATTTACTTTTCCCCGCCGCGTTTTGACTTTTTGATTCCGCATCGAAAAAAACAAATTCAATGGAAACCGCCAAACAAAACATCATCAAAACCGCGCTCGTCGAAGATATGCGCGACATCCGTGAAGGTTTGGCAACACTGATCAACTTCACGGACGGTTTCACCTGCACGGGCAGTTATCGTTCGATGGAAGAAGCCATTCCGCGCATTCGTCACCAGGTTCCCGATGTTTTATTGTCGGATATCGGTTTGCCGGGGATGAACGGGATCGACGGAATACGGATCTTAAAGGAACAATATCCGGACATGACCGTTTTGATGTTGACGGTTTACGACGACGACGAGCGAATTTTCGACGCGCTTTGCGCGGGCGCGAGCGGTTATCTTCTGAAAAGAACGCCGCCGGCGAAACTGCTGGAAAATATCCGCGAAGCCGTTTCGGGCGGCGCCCCGATGTCGCCTGAGGTCGCGAGCCGCGTGATCCGGCTTTTCCGTGAAGTCCGTCCACCCGAAAAAGTCGATTACGATCTGACGCCGCATGAAACCAGACTTTTAAAACTGCTCGTCGCGGGTCACAACTATACGACCGCAAGCGAAGAGCTCGGTGTCAGCTACAATACGATAAAATTCCATATGCGGCATATTTACGAGAAATTGCAGGTTCATTCAAAGTCCGAAGCCGTTGCCAAGGCTTTGCAAAACAGAATCGTCTAAATGTTTCTTTTTTGTTTGACGCCTACCTGAATGGACGGTGATTTTCTTATTTAAATTCGTTATTCTTTTAATTATCGTCAAGGTTGGCGGTAATTATTTTTATCAAAAATTGGAGCAATTTTAATGATCTATAAAACGGACGAGGAAATTTTCAGTCTCGCAAAAGCATTTGAAGAACGAACTTTGTCGAAGGCGGATTGGACGCATGCGGCGCATTTGATCGTCGGGCTGTATTATTGTTACCACAACCCGCCGGGCGTCGCGAAAAATCTGATGAGCGACGGGATTTACTGGCTCAACGACGCGCATGGCACGCCCAACACGGAAACGAGCGGTTATCACGAAACATTGACCTTGTTTTGGTTGAAATCGATTTCTTCCTTTCTCGAAAAAAACAAGGAAGGAAAAAGTTTAGCAAGTTTAGCGAACGAGTTGCTGGCGGCTTACCAAGATCCGAAATTGCCGCTCAAATATTACAGCCGCGAGCGATTGTTTTCCGCCGAAGCGCGTTTAAATTACGTCGAACCGGATTTAGACCCGTTTTCGATGAGTATGAATAATTTGGTACTGGCGCTGCAAAATGCAACTTAGCTAAATTTAAAAAAGAAAAAGGGCGTTGGTTTTGCGAATTAAAAATGCGAGAACTTGCGTCTTTTTTCGTTCAGTGTTTTATGAAGATAAATGTTTTCCTTTTTGCCATCATACTGAGCGCCGGATTTCAAATGATTTTTGCCCAGAATAACAAAGGTTTTGCCCTTTACTTGCTGCCGGAAAACATCAAATCCGAGGAGCTTTCAAACCTCGACATCAAAAAAATCAAGCCCGCCGGCAAACCCTTTATCAGCATCAACGATATTTCGACTTATTTGAAAAATACGCACGAATTTGTTCTCCATTATGAAGAAACGAAAAGGCTCAGAAAATTAAAGGTGCCGGTCAGCGGCACGCCGTTTATCGTTTTTGTCGGCGACGAACCGATTTATACGGGCGCATTTTGGAACGGCTTTTCCTCGGTCAGTTTTAAGGGCGTCGTGATCGATGTTTCAAATCTGGTCGGCGATTTTCCAACCCTGAAACTCGAACTCGATTACCCGCCGTTAGCGACGAAAAATATTTCATTTGACCCGCGTCCCGATCAGCGAATTTTTAACGACCTCAAAAAAAACGACAGGCTTTACGAACAAGTCTGGCTGACCGGCAAATGCAAAAAAATCCGCGCGACCGGCAAACGACGGCAAAGTTATGTCTTTACTTTTGCCGTCGTTTCGGTCGTTAAATCAACCTTTGAGGAAAACGAAGTGAGTTTTGAAATTTTTGACGACGCCGGTAAACCGCTGCGGACGGCGCTTCAAGCCGAGTCGGTCTCAAATAGTTACGTCGAAGAAAACTGGCGGTTTACCAATAAAGAAATTTTGTTGAAGTTCAATCGGCTGGTTTCGGATACAAAACGAAACATTCATTTAGTGGATTTTGAAATGACAGATTAGAGGTCGATTTTTTTGCGAGTATCAGCCAAAATGAAAAGAATTGATTTTACGATCCGGGAAGCCGGCTGTTTGCTTTATATCGCCGATCAAAATCTCGGCGGTTTGCCGTTCAACCGGTTTCACGAATTTTTCGGCGGTGAGAAAGGCTTAAAAGAGTTGACCTTGCAAGGCGCCGTCATCGCGACCTCGCTCTATCAGGACGACGGCTACAACGTGCGCATCGTTGTTGGCGAATTAACCGCCGCCGAAGTTGCGGAATGGACGGCACGCGTTTCGTGGAAGCTCAATCTGGAATCGGGCAAAATGGTCGTTTCGGGCGTCGCTGACGAAGATCTGGAAGATTATCTGGCAGATTTTCCGATTGCCGAAAACGAGGCGGATTATGAACTCGGCTGTCTGGTCGAAATTCCCCGGGGCGAATATTCGGCGACGATTTATTCATATCCGCCGAATGATCTGGCGGGCGGCTGGATGCGGATCGAAAACTCCAGGCTTTTTCGGGAATGTTTTGGCGCTGACGCGAATTTGCAATATGAAAAGCCGATTGATTATTTTTCACGCACACGTCCCGCCGAGACGCCACCCACTTGGGTTAATGACGGCTACGAAGAAGCCGATTTTTTGGATTTTCTAATTCATCTCGTGCCGTTTTCGGATGAAATTACATCACCTGAATTTGAGCCGGACGGCTGTCTTTTATGGACTTTTCGCAAACCCGCCACTTGTCCGGTCGGCATCCGAATCTAGTTTTTTTTCAGGGTCCAACACCGCCATCCAAACGGGTGGTGTTTCGTTTTTGCGTTTCTCTTAATCTTTGTCTCAAGCAAGAAAATCTTGCGCCATTTTCAAATTTTTAGAGGAGCATTTATGAAAGATCCATATTCAAACTTTTTATCAGGAAACGATTCGCGAAATTTTTCAGCGACGTTTCGGATTCTTTTCTCTTTGGCAATTTGTTTGCCGATTTTTACATTGGCGGCGACGGCGGCGCCCGCCAATGACAATTTCTTGAACGCCCAGGTTTTGAGCGGCAACAGCGGAACGGTCAATTCAACAAATGTCGCCGCCACCAAAGAGCCGGGCGAACAGGCTCACGCGCTTAATCGCGGCGGCGCTTCCGTCTGGTATAAATTTGTCGCGCCCGGCAACGGCGTGTTGCGGGTTGATACTTTAAGTTCGGGCTTCAACACTTTGGTCGCAATTTATAGCGGAACCAATCTGAATAATTTAACGCTCGTTGCCGCCAATGATGAAGACGACAGCCATTCGGGTTCAAGCAAAGTTTATATCGGCACCCAAACCGGCGTCACTTATTACATCGCGGTTGACGGAAAATATTTCGACGCAAGCGGCGTCGCGACGGGCAACGGTCTGAGGGTCAATTATTCGTTTGACAATGTCATGCCGAACGACAATTTTGCCAATGCGACCGCGCTCCGCAACGATTTACCGATTTATTCGGCGACTTTGACCAATGTCGGTGCGAGCAAAGAGATCGGCGAGCCGAATCATCCCGGCAATGCGGGCGGAAAATCGGTTTGGTTTAGCTGGCAATCGCCGAGCGCGACGGTTAAAAGCTATACCTTTACGCTTGACCGAAACAGTGTCGCCAATCCAGCGGGCGGGATGATTCCATTGTTCACGATCTTTAAGGGTTCAAGCTTGAACACGCTGACTTATGCCGGTTATTATACCGGCGACCGAATCGGCAAAATAACGCTTCTTGCCCAACCCGGCACGACTTATTACAT
>CADEFG010000539.1 GCA_902826505.1 uncultured Acidobacteriota bacterium | reverse complement strand
GATGGCAGAAGGCTTTAAGTATTTTGCGATCGGCGATTTCGACGTTTCGGACGACGGCAATCTGCTCGCTTTTTCGACCGATACGACCGGTTACCGCCAATACACTTTGCAGATCAAGGATCTGCGAACCGGCAAGATGCTGCCCGATAAGGTCGAGCGCGTGACTTCGGTCGAATGGTCGAACGACGGCAAATATCTGTTCGTCGTGCAGGAAGACGCCGTTTCGAAACGGTCGGATAAATTCTGGCGGCACACGGTCGGCACGGCGGACAAAAACGATCTGCTTTTTGAAGAAAAAGACGTGCTTTTTAACATCGGGGTCGGTCGTTCGCGCGATAAAAAGATGCTCGTTTTAGCGTCGGTCGCCAAAACTTCGCGCGAATACCGCTATCTTTCCGCCGAAACTCCGACCGGCGATTGGAAAATTATCAGCCCGCGCCGCGAAGGTCACGAATATTCCGCCGATTTCTATAATGGCGAATTTTATATCATCACCAACAAAGACGCGGAAAATTTTAAGATCGTGCGCGCGCCGCTGAATAACCCGGACGAAAAGAATTGGACGGATTTCGTTCCGCATAATCCGGCGATCAAGATCGACGGCATCGATTTTTTCAAAGATTACGCGGTTGTTTCGGAAGTCGAAAACGGATTGGAATATCTGAAAGTAATGGATCTCAAAACGCGCCGCGCGGCGACGCGGATCGCGACGCCCGAAGATGTTTACACGATGGGCATGGCGACCAATCCCGAATTCGAGACGCCCATCATTCGCTACAGCTATGCTTCGATGATTACGCCGAATTCGACGTATGAATACAATTTCAAAACCGGGAAGAGCGAGCTCATCAAACAGCAGGAAATTCCGTCGGGCTACGATAAAACGCAGTATGAAACAAAACGCGTTTGGGCGGCGGCGCGCGACGGCGTCAAAGTTCCGATCTCGATCGTCTGGAAAAAAGGTACAAAGCTCGACGGTTCGGCGCCGATGCTGCTTTACGCCTACGGTTCTTACGGCTACTCGACGATGCCTTCGTTTTCGACCGCGCGCCTGAGTCTGCTCGATCGCGGGATGGTCTACGCGATCGCGCATATTCGCGGCGGTTCGGAACTCGGCGAAAAATGGCGGCAGGACGGGCGGATGTTTAAGAAATTAAACACGTTCTACGATTTTGTCGATTCCGGGAAATGGCTCGTCGCCAATAAATACACGTCAAGCGACCGTTTGGTTATTCAGGGCGGCAGCGCCGGCGGGCTTTTGATGGGCGGCGTCGTCAATATGTCGCCGGAAACCTTTAAAGCGGCGATCGTTCAGGTTCCGTTCGTTGATGTAATGAACACGATGCTCGATGAAACTTTGCCTTTGACGACCGAAGAATGGATCGAATGGGGAAACCCGAACGAAAAAGCGGCGTGGGATTATATGATCAAATATTCGCCCTACGATAATGTCCGAAAGCAGAATTATCCGAATATGCTGATCGAAGTTTCGCTCAATGATTCGCAGGTTCCGTATTGGGAAGGTGCAAAATTTGCGGCAAAAGTTCGTGAGATGAAGACCGATAACAATATCGTGATGCTCAAAACCAATATGGGCGCGGGACACGGCGGCTCATCAGGACGCTACGATCGTTTGAAGGAAGTTGCCTTTGATTATGCTTATGCGCTGACGCAGGTCGGAATCACAAAATAAGATTCTTCAAACAAAATCCAAAAAGCGGCGGGGAAATAAATTCCCTGCCGCTTTTTTTCGTTCAAAATGACCGAACCACAGTTCAAACTGATTGAAGCGGAGTTTCGGCTTTGACGAAAATTTTTCCGGCGTATCTATATAAACACCAGTAAATACACAGATTTCTTAAATATTTTCAAAGTGGTACGACCGTTGCTTAAAAGAGGCGCGAGTATTTTTACTCACAATGTGAAAATCTCGAGGAAACGGACAAGAGGAAAAATAATGAAAAAAGCTATCACCCCCGGTATTATTTCGTTAGCATTAATTATCTCGATCCTGCTGACAACTTTTGTAAACGGACAAACGACCGTTTTGCAAAAGAAGATAAATATTTCTTCACAGACCAAAACCGTCTTTGAAAATTCAAATTATATTGAAGATCTTTCGCGGTCGGCGGAAGAAGGAAGGATTCAGCTGACCGAAGGTTTGGAGACGGAAGTCGAAAAAGTAGAGAACAGTCTTGCGGCGAGCGCAAAAATTAAAAGAGGCACGATCGTTGTCGATAAATTCGGCGGCAAACGAACTGCCGTGATCGATAATCTGGCGCTTCGTTTGACGGGCGCAAATGTTTCAAAGAGCCTGCGCGGAAAAAGACTTTTGAAGATCAATCTCGCGCAAATCCTAAATAGCGCGACCGATGAGCAAGAGATCAGCGCGCGGCTTGACGGCGTTTTGAAATCGATCGAAAAGATCAAAGACCGGGCGATCGTCGTCGTCGAAGAAATCGCGAGCTTCAGCCAAAACAATCCGCTTTTCGGCGCAAGCATCGCCGCCAAACTCCGCAACGCATTGGCGGAAAGCAAGATTCAGGTCGTCAGTGCCGGCACGCCCGAAGATTATAATCAGGAAGTTCTGGCGGATAATCTGCTTAAAAAGTATTTCGGCAAGATCGATCTGAACGAAGAAAATTCGGAAGATTCGTTTGTCGGCGATAAACTGTCGCCGGATCTGCGCGAATTGGTGGCAAATGCCGACCCGAACAAGGTCGTCAAAGTCATTTTGCAGGCGGACGACATCAATAACCCCAATCTGCGCGAAATTTTACAGAAAAATGGCGTCGCGATCGAAAGCGAAGCCAAGGGCTTGAATATGCTGGTAATTGATTTGCCGGTTCGCGCCGCCGAAGAGATTGCCTCGCTTCGCGGCGCCAAACATCTTTCGCTCGACCGCGAATTAAAAACGCTCGGGCATCTCGAAACGACGACCGGAACCTCGCTGGTGCGAACGATTCAGCAGGGCTTGAATGTCGGGCTGCTCGGAACAACCGTCGTCAATTCCAGTTCTTTGCTTGACGGGACGGGCGTCGGAGTCGCGATCGTCGATTCGGGCATCCGCGACGACCATCGTTCGTTCGTGAGCGTCAACGGTTCTTCAAGAATCGCTGCCAGAGTTGATTTTACAAATGATAATAACCTCGGCGAAGACCGCTTCGGGCACGGAACTCACGTTGCCTCGCTTGCCGCCGGCGGTGACGGGCAGAATTTGAATGTTTCCGACGGTTTATTTCTCGACAACTATAAAGGAATCGCCTCGAACGCGAAAATTATCAATGTTCGCGTGTTGAATCAACAGGGCGTCGGCAGCTCGGCACGCCTCATCAGCGCGCTTGATTGGATCTATACGAATCGCACGCAATATAACATCCGCGTGGTTAATCTCAGTTTGGGTTCGCCCGCGATCGAATCGTGGCGCAACGACCCGTTGTGCCGTGCCGTCCGCCGATTAACGGCGATCGGGATCGTTGTGGTCGCGGCGGCGGGCAATAACGGCAAGAACGCGAGCGGCAACAAGATCTACGGCGCGATCCATTCGCCCGGCAACGACCCGAGCGTGATCACCGTCGGCGCGGCGAATACCTTTGGAACGGATGCGCGAAACGACGACGGAATCGCCACTTACAGCTCACGCGGTCCGACGCGTTCATATTGGACGGACAATGCGAACGTCAAACATTTTGACCATCTCATCAAGCCCGATCTCGTCGCGCCCGGCAATTTGATCATCGGTGCGGAATCGAAAAACAACGAGATCATCGAAAACAACGAAAACTTAGCGGTCAATAACAATGCCGACGATAAGCGCAAAATGATGTATCTGAGCGGAACCTCGATGGCAACCCCGGTGGTCAGCGGCGCGGTGGCGCTGATGCTGCAAACCAACCCGAAGCTCACGCCGAATCTCGTCAAAACGATTCTTCAATACACGGCGCAGCCGCTTGCCGGGTTCAATACCTTGGAACAAGGCGCCGGTCAGTTAAACGTCGAAGGCGCGATT
>CADEFG010000538.1 GCA_902826505.1 uncultured Acidobacteriota bacterium | reverse complement strand
AAGTTGTGAAACTGCTTTGCCTGGTAGAATTCCGCCATAATATCGGCGTCGCCGATCCCGTTTTCGCCGCTTTTCCGGATTGTTCTTTTCGAACCGCCAAGAACCGCAAATTTTTCGATATTTGTAAAATAACTGTTCGTTTCGCTAATTCCTTTTTTTACTTCGGTCAGCGTTACGGTCATTTGAAACTCATATAATGGTGTTATTGGAAACATATTTCTTTTCTCCTTTTAGTGTTCCGGATAATTTTCCGCCCGATTTTCGGGCAGGCGGTCGATCGATTAGCAGAAAACGGGCGCGATTCCTTCGATCCGTTGGCGCTGAGCCGGCGATAATTTTCCGAGCGTCGCCAAAAAACGCGGATGCGTCATGCCCGATCCGAGATATGTCCAGCGGTTTGCCTGATGCTGAATGACGATAAAATCCTCGCGCTCGCTCTCCGAGAGGTCGTAACCGACGGCGTGCTCCATCGCTTGGAGATCGAAAACGGTCTGCTGCCGTAAGCCTTCGTCTAAAAAAGCGGCAATCTCCAGAAATTCGTCAACCGCTTTTTCGATCTCGTTTTCGGTCATTCCGTCCGCCAAGGCTTCGACCATCAATGTATCGAGCTTGGCGTGCTGCGCTTCTTCGAGCCAGTGATATTTCAAAAGACTTTTGAACTGCGCGTCGAGACGCTGATTGTCCTTGACGCTCTCGATAAAATGGCGCTGCGTCATCCATTCAAGTTGGAGGATGACGAGCGCGACCGCGAGCGGCTGATGCGCGAGAATCTTTTTCGCCACCTCCGACGCCGGACCGATGACCTCACAGCGGCTCGGAAAGGTTTTGTGAAATTCTTCGGTGAAAGTTTTGAAAAGCTGGATATGTTTGGCTTCTTCGCTCGCAAATTGCAGAAAAGCGCGGACGCGGAAATCGTTTTGATCCAAAGATGGACGAATATGATCGAGCACGAACGGCAGGATGAATTCCTCGACCAGACCGAAGATCTGCAGATATGTATGACCTTTGATCTGATTGAGAACGAGCCGTTCTTCCGTGTTCAGAAAACTCAGTTTGCCGATCCGCGCGAGCGATTCGGGCATAAACGGTTTTGTAAAATCGAGCGTTTTATCGCCGCCGATAATGTCCTCGATGCGCCAGTTGACCCGTTGCGATATTGCTAATGTTTCCGCAAAAGCCGAGCTGGCGTTTGTGTTTAATTTTGCTGTCTTGATCATTTCACCTAACATGTTTTATCTCCTTAAGATTGCTTATTTTGTTTATTGAATTGTGAAATCCGTCGGCGGATTTCCGTAAAATTTTGCCCCTGCGTGTTCTTATAATTTGCTAATTTCCTTTGCCGTCGTTTTTTAACCGACCATTCTGAGTGAACCGAAATTCAGCGCGAATGAATCCGTTTCGCCGTCGGAAATAAAAGTGCCGATCTGAACCGAAGACATTTCGATCCTCGTTGTGCGAACGATCTTTTTCGGTTGGGAGATGTTCTCGACGATCAACGCCCCGTTGGCAAAACTCCGTCCCGAATTGCTCGCGACAAGTAAAAAGTGCGAGCTTTTGTTCGCTTTTTTCATGACCGTCAGATCGTGGAACGAAGCCCGCCTGCGTCCGCCCGATGATTGCAAATAACTGCCGCCCCACGTAAAACCGAGAATTTCGATTTCGCCGAAATGCCGCGGATTTTCCGATTCGCCGCACACGCCGTTTAATTTTAAAAACATTATCTGCTCCATTTTTTTTCTCCTTTAAGCATTCAAAACCGCTTTCCATGATTTCTGCGAAATCCAATATTCCGCCTTTCCGAACATTTTTTTCACCCGGCGATTCGGGCGGCGCGAAAAATTTTCGACTTTCTTTTTTCACGGCGAAATTTTTTCCACCCGCTCGTTTCACCCGAATTAAAATGTCCGGTGAATCGCTTGGTTCTGACGATACAAAAAGTTAAAATATAAAATCCTTAGAAATAGATAAGAATTAAATTTATTTTTTATGAGAAGCGTTTTGCCCGTCGATGAGAATTAAATGAGAAAGTTTTTGAGGCATTATGTCTTTGGAAATCAAACAGATATATGAGTTTGGAGAATTTCGTCTGGATCCGGTCGAAAGAATTCTGATGCGCGGCAGCGAACAGGTTGAACTCACTCCGCGAGGTTTTGAACTGCTGAAAATCCTTGTTGAAAATCACGGGCGACTGCTCGGCAAGGACGAATTGATGGATAAAATCTGGTCTGATACGTTTGTCGAAGAAGGGAATTTAACATTTAATATCCGGCAGCTTCGGATTCTGCTTGATGATGACGCGCATAATCCGAAATTTATAAAAACCGTTCGCCGCCACGGGTATCGTTTCATTGCCGATGTGCGGCAAATTTCCGAACCAGCCAATTTCCGACAAGTATTTTCCGCGCCGCCCGAAAATCAAACCGCCGAAGCCCTTGCGACCCAAAACACGGCGGTTCCGCCAAGATTCAAAAAATCATTTTCGCCGATTTTTCTGGCGCCCGTGATCCTGCTCGCGGCAGTCATTATTTTGGGAACGTGGTATTTTAAGAGCCGCAGCGCACCGCCGGAAAATTCCGTTTTATCGGCACCGTTTGCCAGCGAAAAACTTTCGACCAATGGCAAGGTCGGACTCGCCGTCATTTCTCCGGACGGGAAAAACGTTATTTATGCGAGCGGCGCGGAAAAGCAGAGCGTTTGGCTCCGGCAGCTCGAGAGCGGCGACAATACCGAGTTAATTCCCGAATCAAACCAGATTTATATCGATCTGGCTTACGCGCCCGACGGCAATTCGTTGTATTTTTCACGGCGCTTGCCCGCCAGCCGAACCGGCGGCGGGATTTATCGGATTTCGCTTTTCGGCGGCATTCCGCAGAAAATCATCGGCGATGTGATAACGCCGTTGGGCATTTCGCCCGACGGCTTGCAGCTCGCCTTTATTCGCTATCTTACCGACGAAAGAATCTGCACAATTTTTATTGCCGACGCGGCGGACGGCGCCAATGAACGCCAGATTACCTCGCTTCCAAAACCTTTTTATGTTCGCGATATTGATTTTTCGGCGGACGGCAAACGCGTCGTGTTCGCCGCCGGTCAATACAAAAACGTGACGAACGAAGTTGACTTGTTGGAAGCCGATCTGGCGACCGGCGCGCAGCGGACGCTCACGAATGAGAAATTTTCGGATATTCCGCGGCTGGCGCGCTTGCCCGACGACGGTGGCTGGCTGATTGCCGGAGCAAAAATCCCGGTTTTGAATTACCGTCTCTGGAAAGTTTCCGCTGCCGGCGGGGAAGCCGTTCTATTAACACAGGGAGCCGAACTTTATGACAGCGTGAGCCTCGACCGGCAGGCGACCCGGATGGTTGCCACGCAGGTCAGATACGATCATCACATTCGTTTTTTTGCGCTCGATGGCGCTTCGGGCAAATCAAGCCAAATGGATGGCGATACGCTTGACATCGCGCCGGACGGAAAAATCTATTTTACTTCCTGGATGTCGGGCAGCGCCGAGATCTGGAGCGCCCGACCGGATGGCTCGAACCGGCGGCAGTTGACCAACAACAAATGGGAAGAAGACGCGCCCGTCGTTTCGCCCGATAACGGTTTTATTTACTACTCTTCAGTTCAAACCGGGAAGTGGTTTATCTGGCGGATGAACACCGACGGCAGTAATCCGAAGCAGATTAGCTTTACAAAAGGCGGCAGTCCGATAATCGTCACCTCAGACGGCGAGTGGCTTTATTTTTTTGAACACGATGACTTTACTCTCTGGCGCATCTCTCTGAAAACCGGCGAAGAACAGCTCATCTTAAACAAGAAATGCTTCTTCGGATTTTCGGTCTTGCCGGATGGTTCGCAGGCAGCTTACATCGAAAAGCAAGGCGATGAATGGGTTTTATCGGTCGCCACGCTCGCCGACGGCAAAACTGTTAAAACTATCCATTTGGCGGATAAAAAACTAAATCCGCAGGTCGTTAATTGGACAAAGGACGGTAAGAATCTGGTTTACGTGACAAAAAATGAAGGC
>CADEFG010000537.1 GCA_902826505.1 uncultured Acidobacteriota bacterium | reverse complement strand
CAAAAAGCGATACATTGACGATCCGGCGATCATGGCTTGGGAGCTCGCCAACGAACCGCGCCCGATGCGCGCGTCAGCCGAAAAAGATTATAAAAAATGGATCGCCGACGTGGCGGCGATGATCAAGGCGAAGGACAAAAATCATCTCGTAACGCTCGGACACGAAGGCTCGATCGGGACGGAAAGTTTGAAAATGTTCGAGGAAATCCACGCGGATAAAAACGTCGATTATCTGACAATTCACATCTGGGCAAAAAATTGGAGCTGGTTCGAGGGCAATAAGGTCGCCGAGGGCTACGCGAACGTCGTCGAAAAAATGACCGCTTACGTCAACGAACATCTCGCCGTCGCCAAAAAGTTAAAGAAACCGCTCGTCATCGAAGAATTCGGCTTGCCGCGCAACGCGCAATCGTTCGACATCGCTTCGTCCGTTTCGCTGCGAGATGATTATTACGACAAGATCTTCGCGTTTGTCGGCGCGAGCGCAAAAACAAACGGGCATATTGCGGGCGCGAATTTCTGGGCGTTCGGCGGCACGGCGCGTCCCGTCAAAAATCAAGTCTTCTGGAAAGCGGGCAACGATTATATGGGCGATCCGCCGATGGAAGAACAAGGCTTGAACACGGTTTTCGACAGCGACAAAACGACCTGGGCAGTGATCAATAAATATTCAAAATCGCTTCGCTGAAAACTGACAATGGACAACGGGCAATGGACAATTATAAAAGAAATATTGTCCATTGTTCGTTGTCCATTATCCATTGAAAAATTATTTGATGCCGACGACTTCGATGATGAAAATAAGCGTCGCTCCGGGCGGAATGACGGCGCCCGCACCGCGCGCGCCGTAGCCGATCGACGCCGGAATTATCAATGTTGCGTGATCGCCGACCCGCAGTTTCTGCAAACCTTCGTCCCAGCCTTTGATGACCATTCCGGCGCCGACCTTGAACGAAAAAGTGTCGTTGCGGTCGAGCGAGCTGTCAAATTTCGCACCGTTCGTCAGCAGTCCGGTGTAATTGACCTCGACCATATCGCCCGCTTTGACCGCGACGCCGTCGCCTGATTTTGTAATGATATAAGTCAGCCCCGAGGCGGTCGTGACCGCTTGTTGTTTGGTTGTTTCCGTCATTTTTTTGATAGTTGTTTTTTTAACTGTCGTTTGTTTGCGAACGGTTCGTTTTTTAGTTTGCGCGAAGGATGCCGACGCACAAACCGCGATTATTAAAAAAGCCGCAAAAATTGATTTTTTCATAAAATGATCCGGGACTTTTATTTCTTCAGCTCGTCTTCGATCAACGCCCGCAAATCCGTTTCACTGAACCGCGCCAGTTTTCTGCCGTTGACGAAAAAGGAAGGTGTTTGCCGGACGCCGAGCGATTGACCGTCTTTGAGATCGCGTTCGAGTTTTGTCTGAAAACGATTCTCGCTGACCGCCGCCTTTACTTTCGTTAAATCCAGTCCCAATTCCGTGGCGTATTTATCAAACAGCGCGTTGATGTCGGGCGTCGGTGCCGCCGACGGCGGACCGTGTTTGGTGCCCCATTCGGGTTGTTTTTGAAAAAGCAATTCCTGCATTTGCCAGTATTTGCCCTGTTCGCCGGCGGCTTCGGTCAAAGCTGCCGCCCGCATCGAATTCGGATGCAGCGGCATATACCGCACGACCAGCCGCATTTTGCCGTCATAATCCTTCAAGATCTTTTTGACGACCGGCGCAAAAGCTGCGCACGATTCGCATTCCGGATCTAAAAACTCGACCAGCGTGACGGGTGCATCCGCCGCGCCGAGCGTCGCGCTGTCGGGGCGCACGAGTATTTCGGGATTCGCGGTCGGTTTGTTGCCGCCGCCGCTGTTGGTATTGCCCGTGACGCGGACGTTTTGCACCGAATTGCGGTAATAACTTGCGCCGATAACCGCGCCGACGATCACCAGCACGGCGATCGCGCCTAAAATCTTGACTTCTTTTTTCATAATAAAACTTTTTTCCCTTGATGATCAGTACTGTGTTTTTTAAATTTCGTATGGTTTTAAACTTTGCGCCTTAGCGTCTTGGCGGGAAAATAAATTATTCATTTAGCATAAGTTCATTTCCCGCTTGAGAAGCTAAGGCGCAAAGAAAAATTTCAAGAAACTTAAAAAACGAAGTATTTAACGGTCGCGCCCGGTTTTATTTCGGTTTTCGCGCAAAGTGAAAACGGTTCAAAAGTTTATCAATCGATTGACTGGTCGCCCGACGGAAAAAAGATCGCTTTGGTGCTGGGAAAATTTCCCGCCAACGCAATTTATATTGCCGATGCGACGGGCGCGAATTTGACCAAACTGACAAAATAATTTGCGTCGCGACGACTGCTATTTTCCCGTCTTTGCTTTATAATTTATTTGCACCCCAAATATTGGCGGCGGCACGCGTTCGCCGCCCTGTCATAGCGAGACAAGACCGCTTCGCTCAACGCAAACGGCGCTTGTCGACTTGTAATATAAAGCGATGCAAATACTTTCGATTCCCGAAAAACCACTCAAAAAACACGTTTCGATCGCCGCCGGCGAACATCTGATCGGAGAATTTGTCGGCGACCCGCACGGCGCGACGCTGATCGTTTTCGGAAGCGTTCACGGCAACGAAGCGGGCGGCGCGCTCGCCTTGCAAAAAGCGGCGAAGATGTTGCCCGCGTTTTTGCCGAAACTTCGCGGCAGAATTTATTTTCTTGCCGGAAATACGCGGGCGATCGCAAAAAGCGTGCGGTTTATCGATGCGGATCTGAACCGTCACTGGACGGCGGAAAACGTCCATCATAACCGCGCCGATTCGCCGATCCGGACGAAACGCGCCGAAGATTTTGAGCAAACCGAACTTTTAACGATACTCGACAACATCTTAAAAACCGCGCAGGCGGAAGTTTACGCGCTCGATCTGCATTCGACTTCGGCTGACGGCGTGCCGTTTGCGACCGTCGGCGACACGCTTCGCAACCGTGATTTCGCCCAACAATTTCCGATCACGATTCTGCTCGGCATCGAAGAACAGCTCGACGGCACGATTCTTGAATATTTGAACAATCTCGGCGCGGTCACGCTCGGTTACGAAGGCGGGCAGCATTACGCCGAACAGACCGTCAAAAATCACGAAGCGCTCTGCTGGCTCGCGCTGGTAAATTCCGGAATTCTGCGCCGCGAGGATTTGCCGGATTTTGAAAAACACGAAGAAAATTTAAAAAATGTCACGGGCAAACCGCGAATCGTCGAAATTCGCTACCGCCACGCGATCAGCGAAGCGGACGATTTTAAAATGGAACTCGGATTTGATAATTTCCGGCGCGTCCGGCGCGGCGAAATTCTGGCAAACGACCGGCATGGCGAGATTCGCGCCAATGAATCGGGTTTGATCCTGATGCCGCTTTATCAAAAACTCGGCGAGGACGGTTTTTTTCTCGGTCGTGAAGTCGCGCCCGTTTGGCTGCGGCTTTCGGGATTTTTGCGCAGATTGAAGATCGCCAAGCTGATGCGTTTTTTGCCGGGCGTGCGAAAATCGCCCTTTGACGACGAAACGCTCGAAATCAATACCCGCGTGGCGCGACTCTTTCCCTTGCAGATCTTTCACCTTTTCGGTTTTCGGAAACGCCGCTGGCACAACGATAAATTGATCGTCAGCCGCCGAAAATTCGACACGAAAAGTCCGTTTGTTAAGCGGTCAGCAGTCAGCGGTGAAAAGTATTGATTTAAGTTTCTTACTTCTCGAAATCAATCAACCTATTTTCGATTTCGGCTAATTCCTTTCGCAAATTGGCTTCCATCGCGATCGCGACTTCTTCCTGTTCGGTTTGAATTGATTGTTCTTCGAGATCGTTGTCGAGTTCGAGACGCTCGGATTTATTGACTTTTTCAAGCTCGGCGTTGATTTCGTCGCGTCTTTTCTGTAATTGCTCTTTTGTTTGTTTGATTTCTGGCATATAATTCCCTTGTTCCCTGAACTTTTTACAAGTATACCCCCAATCATTTTTCGAGGCGAGTTTTTATTTCCGCAAGAATTTT
>CADEFG010000536.1 GCA_902826505.1 uncultured Acidobacteriota bacterium | reverse complement strand
CGTCCGCACCGACGACGGCGGTTATTCGTGGCAAAGATTGAGCGACGGCGGGCGTGAAGATGTCAATGATCTGACATTTTTCGATGAACAGATCGGCGTTTCGGTCGGCTCGCGCGGCAAGATCTGGATCACCAACGACAGCGGCAAAAGCTGGCTTCCGGTTGTTTCGGGCGTTGACGGAAATTTGAATGCGCTGAATTTTATCAGCGTCGAAAAAGGCTGGGCGGTCGGCGACGGCGGCACCGTTTTAAGAACGATCAACGGCGGCGCGAGCTGGGGCAAAGGCATTTCCAATGTCAAGGAAGACCTTTTGGGCGTTTATTTTGTCAATGAAAAACTGGGCTTTGCGGTCGGCGCGAACGGCATGATCGTGCGCAGCGAAACGGGCGGCGCTTACTGGGAAGTGATCGAATCGGGCACGCGCGCCTGGCTCGAAGACATAAAATTTTTTGACGAAAAACGCGGCGTTGTCGTCGGCGACCGCGGCACGATCTTAACGACCGGCGACGGCGGTTTGACGTGGAAAAAGGTCAAGACGAATCTCAAGGAAAATCTCTACGCCGTTTCGTTTTATGACGGAAAAGCGGGTTTTGCGGTCGGCTCGCTCGGGACGATCCTTAGAACGACCGACGGCGGTTCAACCTGGCAGGATCAGGAAGCGAATGTCAAATCAAATCTTTATGCGGTAATGGCTTACGGGCGTGACGAAGCATTGGCGGTCGGCGAGCTCGGCGCGGTTTTGCGAACGGTAGACGGCGGGAAAATTTGGGAAACCCAGCCGAATGTGACGAGTAGTGCCTTGCAGGCAATTGCTTTTCTCGGCGGCACGGATCTCTGGATCGCCAGTCGCGGCGGCGCGATCCTGCGTCGTTCGGAAACTCTTTCGACCGTCAAAATGACCTCTGCCCCAAAAGTTCGCCCGACGCTAAAATCCGGCAACGGTCAAAAGCCGAAAGCGCGGACGCCTTTAATCACGATCACCGACGACGGCGACATTCCGCCGGCGATCGGGCTCAAAAAAGCCAAAGAAAACCAAAGCCCCGAAAACACTACCGCGAAAGAAACTACGAACTGTAAAATTGTCGCCAATATCGAAACCGTTTCGCTTCTGAGCGGCGGCGGCAGTTTCGGCGTTTCAGTCGGCTACGAAGATACCGACGATCTCAAACAAATCACGGCAACTTCAAGCAGTCCGAACGATGTCGAGGTCGCGCTCGAACCGGATATCGGCGCAAGCGCGGGTCGTTCATTTTATATCATCAAGTCGATCAGCAAAAAAACGGGTAACTTTATCGTGACGTTCGAAGCGCCGTGCGGGAAAAAGGAAATTCTCGTCAAAGTGCGTTAGCCGTTTGAATCCCAAAACCGGCAACGGTGTTTCCTGAAAATACAATTCGCAATTTCTCAAAGCCTTTTCCAATCGTCTCTTGCCAAGGCTTTTAAGCCGTTTCGACGTAAAAAAAAAATCTTTAAAATTCTTTTCCTTGGTGTTATACTCAGTTAAATTTTCATCCTAAGGAGTTTTTTGTAATGCGGCAGACCCCTGCGTTTTTCATGAAACGCTTCAATAGATCGCGTGACTGATTACAAAATAATTTGAAAATACTCTGATTGACCGGATGTTTTAGATTCTCCCCGCAAAGAATTTGACTAAGGAGTGGAAAATATATGTTTGGAAAACTTATTTATTTAATTGTTGTTGTTTGTTTTACGACAAACCTTTCGTTTTCTCAAGATAATCCTGAGAAAATCTCCACCCAAACTGATAAACAGAAAGTGACGACCGTTATTCCCTCAGCCACGATCGACGACAAAGTCAGTTTGATCGAAGGCAAAGTAACCCTCGTTTATGACGGCGACACGATCAGCGTCGAAACAAAAGACCGCAAAATCTACTCGATTTGGTTAAAAGGCGTTGACGCGCCTGAAAGCAAACAAAACTACGGCAAAAAGTCGCGTAAAATGCTCGCGGAGATGATCGAAGGCAAAGACGTTAAAGTCGTTATTCATAAAAAAGGTCTTTACGACCGCTACATCGGGATCGTCTATCTTGACGGGCAGGATGTCGGGCTTAAACAAATAGAAAACGGCATGGCTTGGCATTTCAAGCAATACGATTACGAGCAGACGACCGAAGAACGCAAAAGATATACACAGGCTCAGCAAAAAGCGCTGTCAGAAAAGCTCGGTTTATGGGAAGATAAAAATCCGACCTCGCCGTGGGATTTTAGAAACGGCACAAAAACCAAAGAAACCGATAAAAAAGATTTGACGCTCGAATCGGCAACCAACAATCCAAACAATTCGTCAACCACGCCGAGTTCAAACAATACGCCGGATCGAACCTACATTCGCGGTCCGCGCGGCGGTTGTTATTATGTCAGCGAAAGCGGTCGCAAGGTTTATGTGAAGGATAAAAGTTTGTGCGGCAACTGATCTCAGCCAATTGCGCCTGATCTGCTTTTCTTTTATAACTATTTGAAATGGAAGACCAACAGGAAAGAACAAAAAGCTTATTAAAGCCTTGCCCGAAATGCCAAAAACCCAACCAGATCGAAGCCCGAATTTGTGTTTGCGGTTTTTGGTTCACGCAGCCGGAATTGTCTCAGCAAACATCAAATCTGCAGCAAACAAAAAGGGAAAGATTAACGAGAGCGGCAAAAAAATATTTGATCCTCGGGAGCTTCGTTATTTTTTGCGGCGCACTGGCGGCATTTTTGGGCGGTTTTATCGAGCTGCCGCAGACCTCGAAAAGCGAGGATGAAACCAATTCGCTTTCGAATAGCGGTTTAAACCCCGATTCTTCGAATAATCCGCCGACGAGCCGACCCGCGAAAGGCATGATCGAAGGCACGGTGATTGCCGTTAACAGCGGCGAGACGATCACGGTTGTGGACAAAAACAATCAGAAATATGAGATCCGGCTCGGCGGAATCGACGCGCCCGAACCGGAACAGGATTTTGGCGGGCAAGCGAAGGAAAATCTGGCGGCGCTGATTCTTAATAAAAGCGTTTCGGTCAATCTGCAAAGAATCGAAGATAACGGCGTGATGGTCGGGAAGGTGCTGTTTGAAGGAAGAAATATCAATCTCGAGCAAATAAAAGCCGGCTTTGCGTGGCACAATAAAGATAACGCCAATCTCCAAACCGAAGAAGACCGCCAATTTTATGCGGAGGCGGAAAACGCAGCCAAAACCGAAAAAATCGGTCTTTGGTCAAACGTGAATCCGGTTTCTGCTTCGGAAACTGCCGAGACCGCGGCGATCAATCCCGAAACAGAGGCGAAAAATGTTGACGGCAAACCCGTGACGACGCAGCCGCCCGCGCCGAATTCATCGACGACCGCCCGGATTCAGACTTTGGAAGGACAAACGACGGCGGAAATCGTTCCGGCTCCGACCGAAAAGCCGCCGCCGCCGACCGCTCTGCCGTCGCCTTCTTTAATAGTCAACCAACCGACCCCGAAAAGCGACTCGCCGACCCCGAAAAGCGAATCCCGAACGACTAATTCTTCCGGCAACGCCACCGCGCGCTGCGGCGACGGAACTTTAAGCTACAGCGCTTCGCGCAGCGGAGCCTGTTCAAATCACGGCGGAGTCGCCGCCTGGCTCAACGGTTCAAATTCACCGACCGGTTCGGCTGACGCAAACGGCAAAAAAACCTATATTCTCGGTTCGCGCGGCGGTTGCTACTACATCAACTCCAACGGCAAAAAAAACTATGTTGACCAAAGTTTATGTAAGCAACTATAAAAAAGAGAAACTTTATCAAGCCTTTCACGGGCAAGGTTTGAAAAAAAGAGTGCAAAGAGAAATTTCTCTTTGCACTCTTTTTTTATTTCACCTCAGCGGCATTATTTTTCTTCAGGACTTTCGTTCATTTCCTTCGGAATGGTCAATTTCCATTCGCCGTCTTCTTTGACAAAATCCATCGGCGACCAATCGCCTTTTTCGTTCAAAAATTCGAGCGTCGCGGTTTCGCCGTCAATTTTTTCATTACGGGTTTCGGCGGTTTTGGCTTGCTCGCGCTCAACCAA
>CADEFG010000535.1 GCA_902826505.1 uncultured Acidobacteriota bacterium | reverse complement strand
GAGAAACTCTTTATCTTTCACATCAACGACGCCGAAAACCTGCCGAAAGAACAGTTGACTGATGCTCATCGGCTTTATCCCGGCACGGGAATTTTGCCGATTAAGGAGATCAAAGAACATTTCGATAAAATCGGTTATGACCGCATGGTCAGCATCGAAATCTTCCGACCCGAATACTGGAACCAGGACCCTTTCGAAGTAGCTCGCAAGGCCAAAGTGGCGACGGAAGAGGTTCTTGGGTTGGGCAAATACGCCGCGGGCGGAAGCTGGTAGAAAACGAAAACCGCAAACGATTTTGCGGGACCAAATTGTCAATTTTACATTGTAAATTGTTAATTTGGAGTTTATAAAAGTCTGCATTTCTCTGGAGAGCTAATTCCTAATTTATAATTGATAATTTTCGCGCATATTGGTAGTCGTAAATCTTAAATGGACAAAGTAAAGATCGGAATAATTGGAACGGGCTACATAGGCAACGTTCACGGGCGGATTTATTCGCGGGATGAAAGGGCCGAGGTTTCGGCTCTTTTCGATATTGTGCCGGAGCGCGCTGAACGGACGGCGAAAGCTGTCGGCGGTAAAGTTTGTAGCTCGCGTAAAGAACTGCTCGAAAATTGCGATGCGGTTCTGGTTTGCTCGCCAAACAAAACGCATAAAGAGATCGCGCTTCATGCGATCGCGGAGGGCAGGCACGTTTTTTGCGAAAAACCTTTTGCGATCGGTCTCGAAAACGCAAAAAAATTGCTCGCAACGGCAAATCAATCAAACAAAATTTTTCAGGTCGGGCATAATCGCCGGTTCGCGCCGGTTTATGCGCGTTTGAAGGAATTGGTTTCAGCCGACACTCCGCATTCAGCGCATATCAAAATGAATCGCGGCGAGCTGAAAAATCCGGTCTGGACGGGCGATACAAAAGTGACGGGCGGCTTTTTGTATGAAACAACGATCCATCTTTTTGATATGATGCGTTTTCAGTTCGGCGAAATTTCGGAACTCGCCGCTTACGGTTCGCAGCACGAATATCCTGAAATCGACGAATTTTCGATCATTTTAAAATTTAAAAACGGTTTTCACTGTACTTTTGCTTCGAGCTCGGACGCGAGCTGGCATTTTCCCTTCGAGCGGATCGAGGTTTTCTTTCATCACCGGACGATCTTAACCGAAGAGATGGAACGGCTTTTTGATTCAAATGGTTTCGATCATAAAACGCAGAATATTCAGACCTTTTCGTGTCATATGCTCGAAAAGTTTGAGAAATGGGGTTATTTACAGGAAGACAAGGCGTTTATTGACTCGATCCTGGAAGGCAAAGAACCTCCCGTAACGGCTTTTGACGGTTTCAAATCCGTTGAATTGGTCGAATCGGTTTACGAAGCGATCCGCACCGGCGGGAAGATTAAATTCGATTAAACGAACTTTTCCCAAAAAAGAGTCGTAACAAAAATCGGGCGGGTTTTTTAAGAATTTAATCTGGACTTTGGGATATAAAAATTATGATGCATTGTCAAAACTGTGGTCAGATCAATACACAAGCCAGCAATTTCTGCCGTTTTTGCGGAACGAAATTCGCGCAAGCTCAATTTTCGAACAATAATCATAACAATTACAATGCAGGAAATAATTTTAGCGCGAGTAATTACGAATATGCCCCGCCGCGTCCGTATTCATGGAAAACCGATGAGTTTCAGATTTCCGAAAATAAATCCCCGAAAAACAAACCGATCAATCGTGTACAACCACTAGCCGAATTTCAGACCCGGCAAAATGTTGCGGTTCAGCCATTTCAACATTCTCCGGCGATGACCAATAACTATCATTGCCCGCGCTGTCACAGCCAACTTTTCCCGCGTACCACACGGCAAATTTCAACTGCCGGTTGGATCGTTTTTGCCGTTCTGCTGGTTACTTTTTTCCCGCTGTTTTGGATTGGATTGTTAATTAAAGATGAAGTTCGCGTTTGCCCCGTTTGTAATCTCAAATTGAATTAAATTATTTGTTTCCGCGATAATAATAACCCTTTGGATGCTCGATCTTTACTTCCGAGTTTGTACTTAATACCTGAACTTTATGATAGCCCTTTTTCATATGGGTTGAAAGAAAAGTTAAAGCAAATTGACGGTTCAAAGCCATATTCAGGTCTCTGAAAAACGGTTGGAAATTTATCGGCGCAAAAGTTCCCTGAAAAAAAGCCCGCCCGCCAGTTTCCTCGGAAAGCCGGTTTAACGAACCCTGCGCATTAAGAATCAAATTTGAATTTCCGTTTTCGGTCAAAGTCGCCGAAGAATAAAAAGAATAAATAGCGACGCTTTGTCGTTGCGCTTTGAGAATTGCCTGATCGAGTTCGAGGCTTTGGGTAGGCGAAGGGTTTGTTAAATCCAAGCCGTCTGAAACAAGCAAAATTGCCCGCCGTCCGGTTGGCAGCGCGTCAAATCGCTCTAATGTTTCTTCAACGCCTTCGTAAGGACTATTCGGCGCGAAAGAAGAACTTCCGGTGACAATTCGGATCGAGCCGGCGGCTTTTTCCAAATCGGTCGAAAATTTTTGTCTGATCTGAATTGATCCCGAACGTAAATAGGCGACCATGACGCGCGATTCGGGCGGTAGTTTCCTGATAAATGTTTTAATTTCTTCGAGCTGCAAGTTTATGTTTGCCGTCAGGTTATCCTGAATCAAAACGGCAATATGCAGCGGCGTGTTGGTGACGCTCCGAATCGATAAAATCGTCTGCGGCTCGTTGTCTTCCCGGACGATAATTTCGCCGGCTTGTAAAAATTCTTCAGCCTGATTTTCTTTTAACTCTTTTTTGGAGAAAATAGAGACCGGAATGGTCATCGTGCGGACTTTTTGTTGGTTTTCCTTTTTTGGTTTTTGTTCTTTTTCCTGCGGAAAAGATAAAATCGGCAAGGAAATTATCAACAAAAACAGTGCGTTTAGTTTTAAAAGTCGGCTGAAAAACATAAAATTGTGGTCTCAAATAATTTGCAGACAAAGCGCAAATTCAATGATAATACGAAAATGTTGTAAAAGCTAAGATTTTGATGCCCGAAGGTTGAATAAAGTTTGCACAGTCGGTAGAGTAATGCGATATAGATGAAGGAATTACAGCCCGGTTACGAGATTACCAGAAAAGATTTGGCTAAGGATAAACTCCTGAAAATCGGGGCGTGGAGTGCGCCGCTGGTATTTTCGGCGATTCCCGCATTGATTTTTTTGGCGTTATCTTTATTTTCCAGTCCGCTTTGGTTTTTTCTAACGGTCATTTCACTTGTTGGCGGTTTTATCTTCGGGTTAATAATTACGGGCGGTTTGATGGTCTATCGTTCGCGCTGGCTGGCTGGCGTCCGCGAACGGCTCGCGGTTGACGGCATCAAAGCTCAGGAGGTCGAATGGTTTAAACACGAACTGACTACGACCGAAAAAAGATCGCTACATGAAATCGAAGCAAAAAATTTATTGCTTGGCGATGCTTTTCGTGATTCGCTGGCGGCGCGGCTGACCGCGACCAGGATTGTAAAATCCGCTAAACAAGAACTTTCCCTGGTAAAAAGACGCCAGAATAAATTGAAATTTTCAAAAACGGAAAATTCCGCAAATTTCCAAAAAGAACTTGAAAGTGATTTTGAAAAGCTGACAAAAATTCAAAAAGAAGCCGAAGAAATGAGGATCGAAGCCGAAAACCGGATGCATCAAATTGAAACGGCGGCGCGCCACGGCACAAATTTTTCGGAAACCGAATTCGCCCTCAAAAAACTTTCGGCGAGAACTTCCGAACTGCCGCTCGCCCTTGAATCCGCACGGATGGAAGAAGAAATCCGCAAAGAACGGGAAAAAGACAACTAAAGAAATAAAAAGTGTAAAAAGCAGAATTACTGCCGCAATGGGATTTTTCTGTCGTGTGAATTTAATATTTTAAGCGAAAGAGTACTCATCGAGAGTGAAGGTGAAGTAAAGATAGGGTCAATTGGGAATGGTTCGAGTTTTGTGAGTTGTAGGTGTACATCGGGAATTTCACTGAGGATGGCGTAAAGAGAGAGAGGG
>CADEFG010000534.1 GCA_902826505.1 uncultured Acidobacteriota bacterium | reverse complement strand
TAAAATCTTCATTGATCGCCGGTAAATTCAGCTGCGGCTGGCTTTCGCGGGGCGAATTGTTATCGCGTCGGATGCGTTCGAGCTCGCTTGCGCGGGTTTTAAAATCTTTAAATATACTTTCCGAATCCTTGCCGGAAATTCCCTTGACAGCAAACTGGCTTTGCCCGTAAACGGCAGTCAGCAAAATAACAATAAATATTTGAACCGTTGCTCTGGCAGATTGATAAATCATCTTTGACCTCACTGCTTTTCAGGAAATGATTGCCGCGCACCGGAGAAAAAAACGCCTTTTTCGCGGCAAAGAATATTATGGAAATTTATTATAGACCTTTTCGGTCGAATTGAAAAAATTAACCCGGCTTTATCGAAAACGTCGCGATTTTAATTGACGATAAAGCGCACCAATCCAAACAGCAACATCGCGCCGAGCAAAATAAGCGAACCGATCATTTGATTGCGGGAAAATTTCAACATTTAATAAGCCTTCGTCAATTCGATCCCCGTATAATAATGTTTGAGAATCGCGTCGTATTTGACGCCCATTTTGCCGAGTCCGAAAGCTCCGTATTGGCACATTCCGACGCCGTGTCCCCAGCCGCGTCCGGTGAATGAATAGGAAATGACGCGACCGTTTCCGTCGTAGCGTTTGTTCATTACGAAAAGCTGTTCTTTAAGCCGCAGGGCGGAACGGATTTTGCCGCCTTTGAGTGAAAATCTGCCGTTGGTGCCGATGATTTCGAGTTCCGTCGCGCGGCGCGAATAGCCTTTTTGTTTGATGTTGACATCGATCAAGCCGCCGATTCCGCGCACGTAGCGCGCGAGCCGCGACTGGACGGCGGAAGCCGAAAGATTCGCGTTCCACATCGTAAACGGCGACATTTTTTCGGCGACCGTTGGCTGCACGCTCGGTTTGACTTCGAGATAAATTACGGCTCCGCTCGCGTCGGTTTGAAAGTTGACCGATTCGCCGCCGACGAGCGCGGTTTCTTTGACCTGATAAAAATCATCGCCGAATTGCCGGAACAGAAAAACGTCGGGACGCAAAACCAGAATTTTTTTCGACTTGCCCTGCCGGATATTAAGATTGCCGTTTTCCGAAGCTTCGGTAACGCCGCTTTGCAAGCCGGGCGTCCATTTCTTTTTCTCGTAAATCTGCTGCATCAGCCGCAGCAATTTGGCGCGTGAAAAAGGCTTTTGGGGTTTGAGGGTCAAATCCGGATAGATCGCAAACCAGCCGTCGCGAAGCAGCACGGCGAGATTGGCGCGCGCGTCTTTCGGAATTTCGGCGGCATCGTCGAAAGATAATTGATAGCTGATGTCGGATTCCGATAAAAGCGTGTCGGCGTAGGCGTCGGGATAGATGAAACTAACCAAAATGCGGGCGAGTTCCGCCGGTTTTGCCGTGTCTTTTGTGACATTCGGATAGGTTTTGCCAAATTTTGAAGCCAGTTGATTGAGCCAGCTTGAAAGCTCGCTTTGCGCCGGTGGATCTTCAAACCATTCGTCGGTCAGCGGATTGGCGCTCAGCTGAAAACCGTTTGCGGCGAAAAGCGACATCAAACGGACAAGCTGCAAGTTTTGTTCGTCGCGCAAACGGGCTGGTTGGCGCGACGTTTTGATCAGAAACGGCTCGAAATACCGGCGTCCTTCGAACGAACATTCGACGCCGCGCAAGTAAGGCTCGTCGAATTCGAAAATATTGCCCGAATTTTCCGTCCGTCCGCCGCAGGTCGAAGTGTAAAGCGCGTTGATCGGCTTGCCGTTATAAGTGGCGACGATTCCGCGTGTTTGCAGAACGGCTTGCGTCGGCATCGTGCCTTCCGACGAAACGCCGCGATAAACCTGCGACCAAACGGTCGGCAGCAGATCAAAGCCCTGATTTCCGAACCCGTTGATATTCGCGACCGCGTAAGTTCGCGCGGCAACGGCTTGCGCTTTTTGCGCTTCGAGCGACGGCAAACCGAGCTCGTTCGGCACCACGCCCAACAGATAATCTTCGAGCGAAACGACATTGACGACCGTCAAAGTTCCGCGTGAATTGACAAAAACCTCGATCTTTCCGCGATACGCTTTGCCGTTCAGACGAACCGGCACGGCGCGTTCGTTAACCGAACCGAAGGCGAGCGGTTTGAACGACGAAAATTTTGCCGATTCGGACGCGCCGGAAACCAGGATTTCTTTGACATTGGCGTCGATCGGCAAGTTTGTATTGGCGGTCGGTCCGGTCGAGCCGGTCGGTTTGATGAGGCTGCGGACTTCGGTTTTACCGCCTTGTTTGATCTGTTGTGAAAGCGCGAGCGCTTCGTCCGACGGAATGGTTCTTTTTTCCGTGACGATCGCGACATCTTCAAAACCTTTTTCGCCGAGATCGGATTTGAATTGATTGGCTTCTTCGATCGAATCCTTGGTGTCGCCGATCACGACGCGCCACGTATTCGGCTGAAGTCCGAGCATCGCAAAGGCTTTTTCGCCGGTCGCTTCGCGAATATCGGCGGCGAGCGAATCGGCTTCCGGCTGCGATTCGATGTTCTGAATCTCGAAATGATAAAACTCGATCTCGGGCGGACGATAAGCGCGCGGCGCAATATACACCTTATTTGTCGCGAGCATTTTAGCGGGTTCGTCGGCGCTCGTCGAAACAAGCGACGAATCGGTCGTCGTGATCGAAACCGAACGCGCATTGGTCGCCAGACCGATCCGAATGAGAGGTTCGCTTGCCAGATAAAAATAATTATTTTCGATGGCGGAAATTGATGAGACGAAAAAAGCGCAAATTACAAAGGCAAATAAAGGGCGGTAAAACATAGCAGTAAATTTTAACACAAAGAATGCCGTCAATGGCGAGTAATTTTGCGGCAAACGGTAAATTTTGCCGCAATCCGACCGTTTCCGGGCGGCTTTTGAGAAAAAATGAACAAACCCTTATTCGTTCTGCGGGCATCAGAAATAAAGCGGTTTATGAAATTTATCAAACTGCCGATATGTGTTTGGGTGTATTAAAACGTCACATATCATTTGAAAAAAAACAGATGACAAGGAGGGAGACATTATGAAAACAGCAATAATTAAATTTCCGAGCCGCGACAGCGAGACGCGATTTAAATCGGTTTTAGGACGCGTCCGGGTCATGGCGAAAGTCCTGCACGATAATCATCGCGTGACGCTCGCCATTCGTCCGAATGACATTCAGAATTTCCGGGAAAATTTGAATATCAGAGGTTTGGGACACTGTCCCGTGACGAAAGCCGTTTTGCAGTATTTGCAGGAAAATCCGACCGAATTTTTGCAGTTTCAATATCAGATTTAGCGCGTTTTTTTAACTTTGCAAGGTTTTAAACTTTGCACCTTAGCGTCTTGGCGGGAAATTAAATTATTCATCCAGCACAAGTTCATTTTCCGCCAAGACGCTAAGGTGCAAAGAAAAAAAATAATGAAACTTAAAAAAACAAATTAAAATTAAAGTTTTGAAATATCTTGGAAAGTCCGCCCGATGTAAAGCATCAATATTTCGGGCGGGCTTTCGCATTGCACGCAAAAATCATTTTTCGAGCGCATTAAAGATAAACGGAAAGGTCGCCCACGATTGTCCGCGATGCTGCGGGCGAAACGCGAAAAGCACGATCTTGCCTTTGCCGTAAGTAGTTTCGGCGAGCGCCGTTTTGCCGTTCATAAACTTTTCGCCCAAAGTCCAGCCCGAAAGAAGCGAATCTTTGACGGCATATTGGGCGATGGTTTTTATCTTTGATTCGTCCGTGATTTCATACGCCGAACTGTTGGTAAAATACGCGGCGGTTTCTTTCGGTAAACCTCTGGCGAGTGCGCTTTTCGTATCGACTTCGAGTTTGACGATCGAACCCGGATTGTAAAACTCGCTGCGTTTCAAATCTTTCAAAACATTTTTCATCGTCAGGTTAAACCGCTTGATAATAATTTCGCACGAGTCATCAAAACAAACCAATTTGCCGCCGCCGACAACAAAATTCCATAAATTCTCAAGTCCTTTTTCAGTAATTCCACCCGCGAATTCAGCCGGATAACGTTCGGCATTTAAGCCTTTAAC
>CADEFG010000533.1 GCA_902826505.1 uncultured Acidobacteriota bacterium | reverse complement strand
CCGAAACAGGCTTTCACTAAATACACATCATCATAAGGATAATTCTCGACTTTTCGCTCAAGCCTTATTTTAAGCGTTCCCGCAAAAGCAATCACTCCACAACCCGCACCTGTAAAAGTTAAATCCACGATCGTTCCGCTGATCTTCATCTTATCGGGTAGATTATCGTTTTTGTTACCAAAAATGATCGGCGGATCATAAATTTCCTTTTCTTTTTGCGCGAAACTCGTTAAGGCAAAAATACCGTTCAGCACAATGACGGAAAATAATATCCTGAAATACAAATTCATACAGCCTCATTAATTTGTTTTTTTAACTTCGAAATGATTTAAGCTTAGCGCCCCCAGCGCCTTCGCGGGAAATTAAATTATTCCTTGAGCACAAGTTCATTTCCCGCCTGAGATGCTAATACGCAACGAAAAATATCCGGAAACTTACAAAATAAAGCCTCATCTAAAAATCAACCATCATAACTAAAACTCGTTATTCAACAGCGATTTTCGCTCGTTGTAAATCTTCAAAACAAGCTCGCCGAAGATCGTGTTTGCCCACGCGAACCATTTGCGCGTAAAATCTTGCGGGTTGTCGGGATGAAAAGATTCGTGCATAAAACCGGTTCCGGCGTGCGTTTTTTTGAGCATCGAAAGACAGCTTTTGATCTCGGCGTCATCCGCCGAAGTCATCGCCTGCATGATGATCCCGAGATGCCACACATTTTCTTTACCCGTGTGCGGCGATCCCGTCGCTGCGGCGAATTTGCCGCGTTTGAAATACGGATTATTCCCGCTTAACACGAAACGGCGCGTATTTTGATAGATTTTATCGTTCGCTTTGACGAAACCGAGATAAGGCAGCGACATCAGATTCGGCGCGTTCGCGTCGTCCATAAAAAGACGATTGCCGAAACCGTCAACTTCGAAAGCGAAAATCTTGCCAAAAGTTTCGTGTTCGATAACCGCATATTTATAAATTGCCTGTTCGACTTCCGCCGCCAATTCTTCGCATTCTTTCGCAAAATCTTCGTTTTTCAGCGCAACGCGGAAAATTTCCGCCAAATGCCTGAGCGAAACGACCGCGAAAGCGTTTGACGGGATCAAAAACTGAAAAAGCGTCGAATCGTCCGACGGTCGAAACGCCGAACGGATCAAGCCGCAAGGTTTGATCGGACTTCCCGTCCCGTAAAACGGCGGCGCGTCAATCATATTATCCGTCGTGCGGCGCAAGAAATAATCGCTTGTGCTCGTTTGTTCAGTCTTAAATGTCTTGACGATCAGACGCATCGCGCTTTTCCATTCATCGTCAAAAGCCGAAATGTCTTTCGTCGTCTGCCAGTATTGAAAGCTGAGCCGGATCACATAACAAAGCGAATCGACTTCCCATTTACGCTCCCAAACGCCGGGTTTATTGAGCGGTTTATCTTCGGGCGTGCCGATTTCGCTGCCTTTGTTGAACGCATTTGCATACGGGTCGAGCAAAACGCTGAAAGCCTGCCGGTGAATCAAACCTTTGATCAAATTCTGCAAATCCTTGTCGCCCGCGACGAGCGAAAGATAGGGCGTTACCTGCGCCGTCGAATCCCTGAGCCAAAGCGCGGGAATATCGCCCGTCAGCACAAAAGAATCCGGCTTGCCGTTGCGTGTGCCGATCTCAACCGTCGTATCGAGCGTGTTCGGATAACAATTCTCGAACATCCACGCCAGCTCCTTATCTTTGATCGCCGCCTTAACTTCCGCAATTTTCGCCTCGACCGCTTTTGAAACAAACTTGCGTTCTTTCGGCAAAGGTCGTTTGCTCACGAAATCGCTTTGCGCAAAAACGGACGTTTTATCAGCCAATAAAACCGCCGCCGCCATCGCCGAATTCACTAAAAAATCGCGTCTTTTCATTTTAATTGTATTAATCTTTCCACAAATATTCGTCAATTTCTATTTTATTGGCTTTCAAAAAACTTTCGAACTCTTGTTTATAATCAAATTTTCTATGATGATCTTCCTGCTTTAGAATATAATTACGAACATTTTCAAACTGCGATTCGCTCACCGTAAAAGCCCCATAACGTCTTTGCCAGGCAAATTTACCGCTCGTATTCTGATTTATCCATTTTGACGAATTCGCTTTCAAATCTCGTAAAAAATCAGAAAACCTGATCGTCGGCGGAGCTTTGACCAACAAATGCACATGATCTTCGATCCCATTTATTTCAAAAGCAATTCCGCCCAGACCACGGATCGTTCCGCCCAAATATACAAACAGACGAGGCTTTAGTTCTTTGGTTATCAACGGCAAACGACCTTTCGTTCCAAAAACAATATGATAAAGAAAATTAGTGTAGGACATAATTTTAACCCTTCATAAATCAATTTAATTTCGCGTGCAGCTTAAACAAACTCAAAGACAAAAGCCGCTTTAAGTCCGCTCACGCACAAAGTCCTTTTTAAGTCCGCCTGCGGACCACAGACTTAAGCTACAGGCGCCAGCCTGTAGAAACATAATCAAATTCATCCAAGCCTGTTGACAGGCGACAGCCATTTTCTCTGCCGCCTGTCAACAGGCTTTTCAAACTAACATTACCGACTACACGCTTTCGCGTGTAGCTTAAATCTATTGTCCGCTAGCGGACTTTAATGACTTTAATCTTCTTCCAAACCTAAAACGGATTTGCCTTTATCATTTTTTCCGAATGTATTTTTAACAGCTGTTTTGATGACTTTTGCCGGATTGAGATGAATTCCGAGTTATACCTTCAAAAACTTGCTTTCCCCGATTTTCAAACCGTCGTAAATTTCTTCGAGTTCCTCTTTATTTTCCAGCGAATCCATCATTATTGATTTGCTTACTATTTTCTCTATGATTTTGCTTTGCTGTTCTATTATCGAATCTTTTTGAATGATTATTTTTTCCTGATGTTCAATCACCATCTCCGCCAAACGCAATTCTCTTTCAGCCGAACGGATTTCCCTGACCGCCATTTTTGCGAACGTTATCTCCGAAGAAATTAGAACGGTCGAGCGCGATTCTTTCAACTTCCTCGATGTCTTTTTCCGATAAACCTTCATAAACTTGTCCTGCGAGTTTCAGCATTTCGTCAGGCGACAAACGTTTATCTTTGATTATGATTTCAACCGTTTCGCCTTCTTCAATTTCATCAGAAATCGGTTTCAGCGGCTTAAACATTCCGTTTTAATATAATTGCTTCAATCGTTTGGGTCATATTCTTTACCTCTTAATTAAACAATCCATTCACATAACTCTCCGCGTCGAAAACCATCAGATCGTCAACTTGTTCGCCGATGCCGACATATCTAATTGGCAGATTTAATTCTTTGGCGATGGCGACCGCGATGCCGCCTTTGGCGGTGCCGTCGAGTTTTGTTAAAACAATTCCCGTGACATCGGCGACGCGCAGAAATTGGCGGGCTTGTTCGAGACCGTTTTGACCGGTCACGGCATCGATCACGAGCAGGGTTTCGTGCGGGGCTTGTTCGACTTCGCGTCCGGCGATGCGTTTCATTTTTTCGAGTTCCGCCATCAGATGCGCTTTGTTGTGCAATCTTCCGGCGGTGTCCACGATCAGGACGTCCGCGTTGCGCGCTTTGGCGGCTTTGAGCGCGTCGAACAGGACGGCTGCCGGGTCAGTTCCCTGTTTTTGCTGAATGATCGGCACACCGGCGCGTTCCGCCCAGATTTCGAGTTGGTCCGAAGCGGCGGCGCGAAAGGTGTCGGCGGCGCAGATCAAAACGCCGTTGCCTTCGTTTTTTATGCGCTGGGCGAGCTTGCCGATGGTCGTCGTTTTCCCGACGCCGTTGACGCCGACGACCATCAAAACATACGGCTTGAGATCGAGATCGTATTTCGTTTCGTCTGCGACGCCCGCTTCTTCCGAATGATGCAAAATCGTCAAAAGCTCTTTTTTCATCGCCGCTTTGAGCGCGGTCAAATCGCTGATCTCCTGCCGCGAAACGCCTTTCCGAACCGTTTCGAGAATTTGCAAGGTCGTCGCAACACCGATGTCGGTCGAGATCAGCATTTCTTCGAGCTCGTCAAGAAACGCCTCGTCGATTTGTT
>CADEFG010000532.1 GCA_902826505.1 uncultured Acidobacteriota bacterium | reverse complement strand
TTTAACCCGATAAATTCGAGATCGGCAAACATCAACACGCCGACGGCTTGGAATATGACGAAAATGTAGCCGAACGTGGTCGGTGCGGCGTAGCCTGAAACTAAGAGCAGAAATGAGTCGATCGTCCAGAGCAAATTTAACCCGATGATCGCCCAGATCGCCGTTTTCGAAATGCTTTTGCGCGTTGCCGCGTAAAGCAAAAACGCGATAAACGGGAACAGGCTCAATCCGGCGTAAAACATCAATTGCCCGGGCAAACCCAACAGGCTTTCCAGAAAAGCTCCGCCGATCGTAAGCAGTAAACCGCAGGCGACGCAGGTTGCCGCATCAATAAAAAGAACAAAGCGTAAAAAGCGCGAAACACGAATAATCTCGGTCATAACAAATAAATCTCCTTATTTTTTCAATTTCGGACGGCATCGTTTTTAGGCTGTTTGCCGTCGCTGATATTCATCTTTTCAAAAACCGCGCGGGGCTGCAATTACCTCCGAGGTAATGGCAATCAATTTTTTTCGTGGTAAAGTTTGAAAATGAACCAGGAATTATTGCCCACGAAAAACGCGAAAGGACGCGAAAATGAATAACTAGAAATCTTTTTTTCCCAAGTTTCGCGCTCATTCGCGGGCAAAAATAAAATCTATGAGTGAAAATGTCCAAACGGTCGGAAGTCTTCTCAAACTTTGGCGTGAACGAAGACGCAAAAGTCAGCTCGATCTCGCATTGGACGCGGAAATCTCGACGCGCCATTTGAGTTTTGTCGAAACCGGGCGCGCGCGTCCGAGCCGCGAAATGATTCTGCTGCTCGGGGAAAATCTCGAAATCCCTCTGCGCGAACGCAATAAAATATTGATCGTCGCCGGATTTGCGCCCGTCTATTCGGAAAAAAGCTTCGATGACGTTTCGCTCGCGGCGGCGCGGCAGGCGATCGATCTGATCCTGAAAGGTCACGAACCGTTTCCCGCGCTCGCGGTTGACCGTCATTGGAATCTGGTCGCGGCAAATAAAACCGTGCCTTTACTGCTCGACGATGTGGCGCCCGCACTGCTCGCGCCGCCCGTCAATGTTCTGCGTTTAAGCCTTCACGCGGAAGGTCTCGCGCCGCGCATCGTCAATCTGCCCGAATGGCGCGAACATCTTCTGCGGCGTTTGAAAAAACAGGTCGAGGACACGGCAGATTTTGGTTTGGAAGAATTATTGAAAGAATTAAGCAGTTACAAAATCACCGGCAGGCGGGGCGCAAAAATCTCGGAAGACGAAACGGGAATCATCGTGCCTTTAAGGATCGAATCAAAATTCGGGACGCTTTCATTTATCAGCACGACGACCGTTTTCGGAACGCCCGTCGATGTCACGCTTTCGGAAATCGCGCTCGAAACCTTTTTTCCCGCCGACCAAACGACCCGCGAGGTTTTTAGTCAATGGTGATTTTTTTAGGTTAAATCTTTTTGCGTTTTAATTTTAATACTGTGTTTTTTTAATTTTGCAGCTTTTCGATCATTGGATTTAAAAAGGTATTAAGTTGTTCCTTGGCGCCCTGGCGGGAAAATTACGGTTGTTTCCCGCAAAGGCGCCAAGGCGCAAAGTTTGAGTTATCACAAAACTTAAAAACAAACTATTTGTTAAATAGTTCAGCAGGCGGGGTTTCAATGAAATATTTTTTATCAATTTTTACGGCATTGGTTTTGATTTTTTCGGGCGTTCAGACCGGCGCGGCGGCGCAGTTGGTTTATAAATACAGTCGAGATTTCAAATCGGGAACATTGGTTGACTTTACGGACTTTGACGCGACCAATTACGGGCAGATCAGAATTGCCATCAAACGCAAGCCGGAAATCAGTGATTCCACCGATTCCGCCGATTTTGCCGTCGCAATTTATACTTTTGACGTTGAAGACGAACTTTTCATCGCGTCGGGCGAAGCGACCACGAGTTACACGACCTTGATCGATTCGCCGCCTTCGAAGATTCGCATCAAACTCAAAGGCAGCGGGAATTTTCGCATCTACGTCTGGGCATCGCGGTAAAAGTCCGACGATTTCTGCGGCAAACAAAATTATTTATTTTTTTTTGAGTCCAGAATCTCGCGCACTTTTCGCCCGAGACCGTCGATCGTGTAGGGTTTTTGAATGACCGTGGCGGCAACCGTTTCGACAAACTGATTTTGTTTGACCAAGCGGTTCTCGACCATTTCGGAGCTGTAGCCGGTCATAAAAATCACCGGCGGATTTTGCTCGCCGGTCGCGGAAATTTGCTCAAATGCATCCGCGCCGCCCAAAACCGGCATCACCACATCGAACAAAAGTAAATCTATTTTTTCGCGATTTTTCTTATATATTTCAACCGCTTCTTTGCCGTTTTTCGCAATCAAAACGGTATAGCCCAAACCTTCGAGAATATCGACGGCGAGATTTTGAAGGATTTCTTCGTCTTCGGCAATCAGGATCGTTTCCTTGCCGCCCGCTAAAATGGGTTTGACGACGTTTTTTTCTCCCTGCTCGTGGATTTCTTCAACCGCCGGCAAAAAGATCTTAAAAATCGTCCCGTGCCCGACTTCGCTATAAACGTTGATATTGCCGTTATGCTGCTTGATGATCCCGTAAGCCATCGAAAGCCCGAGCCCGGTGCCTTTACCGATTTCCTTGGTCGTAAAAAACGGCTCAAAAATATGTTCCTGCGTTGCTTCGTCCATTCCGCTGCCGGTGTCGCTGACGGTGATCTGGACATATTTGCCGGGCTGCACATACGGGTAACGGCGGCTGTAGCTTTCATCAAGTTCGATATTACCGGTTTCGAGCGTCAGCTGACCGCCGCCCGGCATCGCGTCGCGGGCATTGACCGCGAGATTCATGATGACCTGTTCGATCTGCGCCGGATCGATTTGCACCATCGAGAGATTATCGGCATATTTTGTCAGGACTTCGACATCCTCGCCAATAATTCGTTTGAGCAGCTGGAAAATTTCGCCGATCGTTTCGTTCAGATTGGCGTTTCGGCGTTCGAGTCGTTGCTGACGGCTGAAGGCAAGCAGTTGGCGGGTCAGAACAGTCGCGCGTTTTCCGGCTTCTTCAATTTCCTTGAGATGTTTGTGAACCGGATCTTCGGCGAAGATTTTTAGTAAAGCCAATTGCGTGTTGCCGAGGATGGCGGTCAGCAGATTGTTGAAATCATGCGCGACGCCGCCGGTCAGCGTCCCGATGGCTTCCATTTTTTGCGATTGCTGAAGTCGTTTGTCGCTCTCGATGAGCTGTTTGCGTTCGCTGATGTCGCGAAAGGCAAGAACCACTCCGATGATCGTGCCTTTTGCCGCTTTGATCGGCGCGGCGCTGTCATCGATCGGAATTTCCCGTCCGTCACGGGCGATCAAAAGTGTCTCAAAATCAAGCTCGACGACTTTTTTTTCGCGAAGCACCTGGGTAACCGGATTCTCGATCGTTTGGCGGGTATGTTCGTTGATGATGATGAAAATTTCGTCAAGCGGTTTGCCTTTCGCTTCTTTGAACGTCCAACCCGTCAAGGTTTCCGCGACCGGATTGATAAAATTGATCTTGCCGTCAATATCGGTCGCGATGACCGCATCGCCGATGCTCGCGAGCGTGGTTTGCCAAAGCTCGCGCTGCTGCCGCAGATTGATTTCAAAATTTCGCCGCGAGCTGACCAGTAAAACCACGACAACACAAAAGAATAACCCGCTGAAAAAGCTCAGGATATAATTAAAAAGCGGCATTTCAGCCGGTTTCAAATTGGTAAAAATCGAGAACAGAATCAAAAGAATGGCAACCAGAAGTCCCGGACCTCTGCCGCCGAACCATGATGGAATAATCAGCGCCACGACCACCAGAAAAATCAGATTAAGTTTGATCGAATAATATTGGAGAAGTAAGGCGATGATCAGAGTCAGTGCAAATGTGCCGAGTGCGAGCCCGTAACGAAATGCCGTGTTTTTGAAATTTGTAGTTTTGTTTTGGAACCCCTGGCTCATATAACCTCTAGTAGGATTCAGGTGTTATTAAAAATTATGGTAGTGAACTAAAAGTAATGCTCAAATAGTTTCTGCTGCTCCAGATTGTAATG
>CADEFG010000531.1 GCA_902826505.1 uncultured Acidobacteriota bacterium | reverse complement strand
TTGATAATAAAACTTGGAGCAAATCAAAATCAATTCCGCCAAACTCGATTCTAAGAAGTGAGAACGGTTATTTTCGAGTTGATTTTCTGCGCGAAACGAGACCTTTGACGGAGCAGACGATCTATCTTGAGCCGCTTGATACATCGGTTCTTTTTGGACTTTCACGTCCGGTCGCAATCCAAGGAAATTTTCAGGTATTGCAAAAAGACGCGTATGGCGGTATAAGCTCGGTTCGTAATAATTTTGAGCGGATCAGTTATAAAGTTTACTCCGATCGCTGGCTGCCAAGTGTTGAAGAATTGAAAAAGGACAGCGGGATTTATTCGAATAACGAGGCGGATTATCTACAAATTCCGGAGATATTCGATGAACGAATCGGAAATCTCGCTTCACAAATCGCCAAAGATAAAACAAATCGCTACGATAAAGCGCACGCCATCGAACAATATTTGCAAACGCAGTTCGGTTATACCTTGGAGCAAAAAGCGAGCGGCGAACAGCCACTAGCGGATTTTTTGTTTAATGTGCGCGAAGGTCATTGCGAATATTTTTCGACCGCGATGGTCATGATGCTTCGCACACAAGGGATTGCCGCGCGCGTCGTCAATGGTTTTCAGCGCGGCGAATATAACGAAACGGCGGATGTTTTCGTCGTCAAACAAAAGGACGCGCATTCGTGGGTCGAAGTTTTTTTTCCGAAGGAAAAAGTTTGGGTGACATTTGATCCGACGCCTTCTGCCGGTCAAAATATTTCAGGCAATGCCGGCGGGATTTTTGGATTTTTCGGCAAATACCTCGATGCTTTGGAAGCTTTCTGGATCCAATATTTTGTCTCTTTTGACAATCAGGAACAGCAATCGCTTTTTCGTTCGATGAAAAACGGTCTGGTTGATTACCAGGCGAAAATGACCGATTGGCTCAACGAATATCAGGACAAAATTCAGGATTGGTGGACCGAAGTGCGCGGCGACAAGGGTTTTCAGGCAAGCGCATGGGCAATCGCTTACGGGGCAGGTTATTTGCTTGCTTTGATCGCCGGATTTTTTGTTTTGCAAGGGCTTTACCGGCGCGCTAAAAGATTGGAAATCTGGCGCAGAATCCTTAATTGGTGGAAACGCAAAAAACAGGGATCGATCGTCGAATTTTATGAGCGAATGCAGAGGATTTTAGCGTCGCAAGGTCTTCGGAGAGACTCGCATCAAACGCCGCTCGAATTTGCCTTTGCGCTCGAAATGCCCGAAGCCGTCAAGATCACCGAAAAATACAACCGCGTCCGGTTCGGCGAAAAGAATCTGTCGGGCGAAGAAGCCCGCGAAATCGAAAGCTGGCTGAAAGATTTAGAGAAAAAAGACGCAAAATAATCTTTCAAAGCGCAAGCATCATTTTAAATCGTCGAAGATTCATTTTATTATTTAAGGTGCGAAATTATGAAAATTAAGCGTGCGAAACTGTTGATTTCACGTGCCTTGTTCATTTTTTTGTTTTTGATCTCGCCTTTTTTTGTTCAGAATCTATTAGCTTGCTCGTGTAATCCGCGTCCTTCCATTTATGATTCGTTTAATAATTCGCAAGCCGTATTTACGGGAAAAATTATTTCAACCGAAGATGTCAAAATTAACTATTCTGTGGAAAGACGTTATCGAGTAAAACTTCTCGAAAACTTCAAAGGCGATGCGAGCAAAGAAATAACGATCAGCGCCGGCGATATTGGAAGCAGTTGTTTTTGGGGCGCTTATGATGTCGGCGAGTCATATTTGATCTATTCTTATGGAAGAGATGATGAGGTTTTTAGCGCCGGAAGAGCTTGTTCGAGAATTGCCCGTTTAGAAGATGCCGCCGACCAGATATTTTTTATCCGGGAACTGTTGAAAGGAAAGCCCGAATCGCAGGTTTACGGCAGAGTCGTGATTCAAGAAAATGATCTGCAGACCAATGAATTAAAGGAAAGAAGTTTGGCGGGTTTTGAAGTAACGGTTAAATCCAAACTGAAAACCTTCAAAACAACGACCGACAAAGACGGTTTTTATCGTTTTAATAATTTGCCCTTTGGGACTTATGAATTAAAGACAAATGTGCCTGCAAAATACGGTTTGTATTTTTCTGATAAAGAAAACTTTATCGTGTTAAAAAATAAAAAAATCTGTCGAAGCAAATATTCGATGATCTCACCGGTCGATGAAAAGGGATGTTTTTATGCTCCGAATGTCAGCGACGGAGTTTATCTGACATTTACGCTGCGCTGGAACAATGAAATAAACATTAAAGTCGTTGATTCCGAAGGGCAATCGGTTGAAAAAGCAAGAGTTAGAATGCTTCCGGTTGGAAAATCAAATGACGAATTTAATTATGATTGGCGCGACACTTACCTGCGAGACAGAGATGATTATGTCGTATTTGGAAAAACACCGGGAAAATATATTTTGGCGGTTGAAATGGATTCGCCTTTGAAAAGCACGAATAAGATCAGATTTTTTTATCCGCAAACGACCTCCGCCGAAAAAGCGCAAATCTTTGATATTACGGAAACTTCATACCTAAACCTTGATTTTAAGTTGCCCGAAGAAATAAAGATCAGAAATCTGATCGGCGAAGTTATTAGAGAAAACGGCGGTTCGGTCGGTGGTTTTATTTCGGTCAGCCTTGATTCGTCGGAAAACGCGCAATTAAAGGAAAACAAACAATTCGGGGCAATGCCGATCAATGCGCAAGGTCTATTTGAATTTAAAACACTTGAAAATGAAGAATATTGGCTGCACGTTTGGATCAATGTTTGGGAAGAGGTTGACGGCGCGCCGAAAGAGGTTAAAAAACTGATAAAAACCGAGAAAGTAAAAATCGGTAAGGAAGAATCTGTCAGAAAAATAATGATTGTTTTACCGGAGAATTAAGCATTTTATTAGTTGGACCCAGAAAAAGGCTTTGTTGTTTAAATATAAAATTCAAACAACAAAGCCTTTTTCAGAAGATTGCGTTTCGCGATTATTTGTCGTCAGAATCCGCGTCTTTGTCCTTATCTTTGTCGGCATCAGAAGTGCTTTTCGGTTTTTCGGTGGTCGAGGTGCTATCGCCTTTGACGGTGAAAGTTCCCGATTTTTTGTCAAGCTCTTTGCCTGTTTCATCTAAAAGCGTCGCTTCGACCTTGTATTCGCCGCCGACCGGAATGGTCAATTCCAGAAAGATCGGACGACTGCCTTCAAAGTCAATATCTTTGTTCAGCGGTTGAACGCCGTTGTTGGAAGTGTTTTCAAATTTAAAGCGCATTTTATGTTTTGAACTTGTGTTTGAAACAGCGGCGACCGCATAAACTTTTTCGCCGACATTGAAAGTCGTCGTCGGTGGCTCGGCTTTGTCGTTTTTGCCGAAATTGAAGCTGCTGATATTAGCGGTTGTAAAGCTGGCATTGCAAGCCATTGCCACAAAAACTAAAACAACAATTGCAATGATTGAACTTAAGTGTTTTTTCATAGGTTTTCCTTTTTATTTTCGGTATTTTCGGTATTGCGGAACGAGCCAAGTTTAATAAATCGGGCAACCATAATCAAGCCGCAAGGCTTCAAACAAGGTCTTTTTGTGATATTCTTATAGTTTATTTTGTTTTATGAAAAAAGTAGGATTTGTCAGTCTCGGTTGTCCGAAGAATCTGGTTGATTCGGAAGTGATGATGGGGCAATTAATCGAAGCCGGTTACGAGATTACCAGTAACGCCGACGAAGCCGATACGGTCGTCGTCAATACCTGCGGGTTTATCGAATCTGCGAAGCAAGAATCAATTGACGCAATTTTTGAAGCGACAAGCGCGAAAGCTGCTGGCAAAGCGCAGCGAGTAATCGTTGCGGGTTGTTTGGTCGAGCGTTACCGCGACGATTTAATAAAGGAATTGCCCGAGGTCGATGCTTTTATCGGCACGAACGAAGTCGGCAGAATGTTGGAGGCGGCTGACGAAAAAGTCAATTTCAAAGAACTTCCGCTGCTGCAAATCGGCACCAAAACGGCGACCTATCTTTACGATTTTGACACGCCGCGTTATCGCGCGACCGATTCATACACGGCTTTTATCAAAATTGCCGAGGGCTGC
>CADEFG010000530.1 GCA_902826505.1 uncultured Acidobacteriota bacterium | reverse complement strand
TTAAATCATTCATTTATGACCAATTTATTTCCCGCCAAGACGCTCAGATGCTAAGAAAAAATATCAAGAAACTTAGATTACAAAGTATTTACTTTGCAGAAAAAGTCGGAGCAGAGCAGACGTCAATCGTCAATCGGGGATCGGAAATTGACGAAAACCTATAATCGTTAACGAAGCAGGACATTTTTCCGCACAATTGACGATTCCCGATTGACGATTCCCGTACTTAACTCTGTTTTCGGGCAAAGCTCAGATTATTTCCGGCAAGCGGCGTCGGGCAATTCCGATACTTTGTCAAAACGCTCTTCGTAATCTCGGGCATACTGCGTAAGATTGTATTGAATTTTGTTGAAAACGTAGCAATAGTAGATTTCCTTGCTGATTCTTTCCTTCAGATAAGACATTGCGTTGACTTCGCTCCAATATTCGCGGTTTTCCCAGATCTCGACCGGAGTTCCGCCCATTTTTTCGGCTAATTTGACCAATTCCTGGTCGCGTGTGTTGCGACCGTTTTTTAAGAAAATCGAAATATATTCGGGCATCAGTTTGCTTTGAAGCTGAAGCGTATCGCGGTTGGCACCGGCAGTTTGATTAACGTGCCCGATCTCGTGAACAATTTTGGTTGCTGCCAAAAGCGTGCCGCTGATCGAATATTTATCTTCGTTGGCTGAAAGCGAATTCATCACCGGATAATAGATCGGATCGGGATAACCTCGATCGATTTTGCTTCCGAGCGTGATCGTCGCGCCGACAAATTTGCCTGATTCATCCCACAGATATTTGTCCGTTCCGGCACCCTGCCCGCGTTTGTCGGACATTGTAATGGTCAAAATAAAACCCTTATTGCTGGCGTAAGATTCCCATTGCTGACGACCGAAATCGGTGGAAAGCATTTCTTCTTTCCATTTTGCAAATCTGATTTTATATTTATCGGGAATTTCTTCGCGGATTCCGCCGTCGGTCGGCGTTTTGATGATCGTCGGTTTGGTGTTATCCGCCGAAAAACAGCGGAACGATTCTCCGTAAACCGACGCAGTAAAGACCGCGTTGCAGATAAAAACTAGCACAAAAGGAGAAAAAGGACGAAACATTTTCACAAAAAAGACCTCCTGATTTAATGATGCCGATTTATCAATTTATGAATAATAATGCAATTTGAAGATTTTAACTTACATCAATCTTTACCTAAAAGTCAATAATCTGCCTCATTCTGCGATTGGTGTAAAAGCTTTCGCCAAATTCTCCTGCCAAAATCTACAAATTTGATCGAAAAACCGTGCGATCTTTCAATAAAAATCGCGCGGTTTTTTGTTTTGCAATTTATGCTTTGATTGCCAATTAGTCCGACCACGGCGCGGGTTTGCGAATCCAGGCGTGATTTTTCAGTTCGGCGAGCAGTTCGTCCGCTAATTTTCCTTGATCGCTCGCCGCGATATTGGCTTCGACGTTTTTCAGTTTTCGCATTCCGGGAATGATCGTCGAAACGGTTTCGTTGCTCAGGATAAACCGTAAAGCCATTTCGGCGAGCGTCGAGCTTTCGGGGACGATCGGTTTTAAGGCATCGGCACGCTCGACGCTCGGAATCAGGTTTTCAGGCGTAAAATAACCACTGCGCCAATCGTCGGCGGGAAATGTCGTCTCTTTCGTCAAAGTTCCGGTCAGCGTTCCTTCGTCAAACGGCACGCGCGCAATGACCGCGACATCCATTTCCCGGCAAGCGGGAAAAAGCTCGTCCTCGGGATTCTGGTCGAAAATGTTGTAAATGACCTGCACCGAATCGATCTTTCCGCTGCGGACGGCTTTCACGCCGTTCCATGGTTCCCAGCGATTGATCGAAATGCCGCACGCCTCGATCAAGCCTTGCTTTTTGAGCGAATCGAGCATTTCCGACCAGCCGTCCGCGTTCGTCCAATCGTCGTTCCAGGTATGGATTTGGAGCAGATCGAAACTTTCCAAGCCAGCGTTTTTTAATGACTTATGCAGAAATTCCTCGATATGTTCGGGCGGGTAACAATCTTCCAAAGCGTATTCCGGCAATGTCGGATACTGCATATTTTTCGGCGGAATCTTGGTCGCCGTGTAAATCTTTTTGTCCCGATTGGCGCGCACCAATTGCCCGAGCAGATTTTCGCTCCGCCCGTTGCCGTAAACAAACGCCGTGTCGAAAAAGTTACAACCCAGATCAACGGCACGCTGCAAGGACGCCAAAGATTCGTCGTCGTTCGAGCCGCTCCAACCGCCCATGCCCCACATTCCGTAACCGATGTCGCTGACTTGCCAGCCCGTTCTGCCAAATTTTCTATATTGCATTTTTTCCTCGAATTATAAATTTTGTGAATCAAAATAGCGCAAATCTTTTTGAAATTCTTTGCGCCTTTGCGACTTTGCGGGAAATTAATTTCAGGTTTCCCGCAAAGTCGCCAAGGCGCCAAGATATTTTTCAAGATTTTTTATTCATTTGCCCAAATATTATTTTTTACCTTTCTGTTTCGTTTTTAAAGCCGTATTGATCGCCTGTTCAGCAAGCGTCTTCATAATTTCATAACCTTTCGCGTTCGGGTGCAAGCCGTCGCCCGCAATTTCGGCTTTCAGAAAACCCTTGTCGTCCGCCGTCGCCGAAAAATAATCGAGATAGACGAGTTTTCGTTCGGCGCAAAAGCTTTTGATCCATTGATTGAGCGCCAGGATCTGCGCGGGCGGTCGCTGAACGGTGCGAATAATTTTCTCGCCCGCTTTGTTCGTGTTGTAGTCGCTGACGGGCAAAACCGACGCGAGCACGACATTTATGTCATTGGCTTGCGCAAGCTCGACCATCGAAGCCAGATTTCCTTCGATCGCTTCGAGCCGCATCGGTCCCGTATTGCCCGAAATATCGTTCGTTCCGGCTAGGATCACGACGACCTTTGGTTTTAAATCGATGACATCGGGACGAAAACGAAGCAGCATCTGCGAGGTCGTCTGCCCGCTGATGCCGCGATTGACAAACGGCTGATTCGGAAAATATTCCGCTAATTTCCAGCCGTCGGTGATCGAATCGCCCATAAAAACGACGCGCTTTTCAGCTTTTGCGGGCGGCGCGAGCTTGGTGTTCGCTTCCGCATAACGCGCGTAATTGGCGAAATCGTTGAAACGCGCCTGCAGACGGTCGGCACGCTGTTTTTCGGCGCTTGCGTCGAGCGGCGTCGGCGAAGGCGTTTGCGCAAACGCCGTCAACGCAAAAATTACAAATAAAACTCCATATAAAAATGCTTTTTTTATCATATTTTTCATTCCTTTCGTGTTTTTCGTCGGTAAATAAAATAATTTCTCATAATTCGAAACAAGCCGGATTTATTGGCTGACCAGGACAAAACCGCCGCGCGCTTTGATCGTTATTTCGAGTTTCTGGTCCGCGCCGAGTTCGATCTTTTTCTGTTCAAAAGACAAGTTACCTGTTTCGCCGTCGGTAATCAATTGCACGGATTTGACGCCCGACAGTTTGTTTAGATCGAGCGTGATTTTTTTCTCGCTTGCCTCGCCGTTGATGCCCGCAACAAACCAGCGTCCCGCGCCGCGCCGCGCAAAAACCGCGAATTTTCCGGGATAACCGTCAATAAATTTTGAATCGTCCCAAACATTCGGCACGTTTTTCATGAAATCCTGCACATAATCGGGAGCTTTCGCCATTCCTTCGGGCGTTTCGGCATAATGCTGAATGCCGGAAGTGAAAAGCACGGAAAGGGCGAGTTCGAAACCGCTCGTCGTGCGCCGCTGAATGCGGCTGTTGACGCGTTCCAGCGCGACGGGCGTAAAATCCATCGGGTCGAAAACATTACGCGTAAACGGCAGCATCGCGGCGTGCGTCGGTTCTTCATCGGCGTTTGCCTGTTCAAAGGTAACGAATTCAAAACCGCGAATCGCCTCCATCGTCATCAGATTCGGAAATCTTCGTTGCCAGCCGCGCGGCAGAGTCGCGCCGTGAAAATTGACGACAAACCCGAATTCTGCCGTGTCTTCGAGCAGATCAATATAATAGTTGATAAAAGATTGTCCGTCGCCGCCAAAAAAATCGATCTTTAATCCGGCAACTCCGATCGGTTTCAC
>CADEFG010000529.1 GCA_902826505.1 uncultured Acidobacteriota bacterium | reverse complement strand
TTAAGCGCGACGCTTAATCAGGAAGCGGATAAAATGTCGAAAGGCGCCAAATAGATCAAAGCAAATTTATAAATTTGCTTTGATCCGCCTACAAAAAAAACATCGCAAATTCCTGCTGGCGGTTTAGTCGGAACGCGCTTTTGAGATTCAAATAAAAACTATGGCAATGTTTTATCTCAAGTTTTCCGCCCCGCCAAAATTTCGGCGCGCTATTAAAACAGTCGGTTTGGCATTTTGTTTCCTGCTCGCGGTTTTTTGGGGATCTGAAAGTCTGCGGGCGCAGGTTTTGGGCGATCCGCTGGATGTCGGGCAGGATTTTCTCAAACCGGAGAACGTCTATTTTATCGGCAGCCGCGTCGCGGATTTTGATCCGGCGCGCGGGACGGGCAACATCGTTTGGGACAGATATCTGCGCAACACGACGCTTTCTTTTAACAAGATCGATGTCGGTTTGACAAAGGGCAAAGCGACCGAATTTCCCGGAACCGAGTATGACGAAAATCCGAGTTTGCCTTTTTCGATTTCCTTTATCAGCCCTCGTACGATTCGGCTGCGCTTTAACACGCGCCCGAATGCGCTCGCAAATCAACCGTCGCTGATGCTTGCCGGCGAATTGCCGAAGGACAATTCGTGGAAGGTCGAGCAAAACGACAAAGAGATAATTTATACCGGCGAATTCGGCAAAATACGAATCATCAAAGATCCGTGGCACATCGAATTTTACGATTCAGCGGGCAAACTTTTGACGCGCACCGAAAACATCAATGACCCGCACACTTATCTGTCCACGACGCCTTTTTCGTTCGTCCGCCGCGCCAGCGATCTGAGCCGCCGTTTTGCCGCGACCTTTGAACTGCAGCACGACGAAAAAATCTTCGGCAGCGGCGAATCTTTTACGCGGCTCAATAAACGCGGGCAGAAGATCAACGCTTTCACGCGCGACGGAATGGGCGTGCAATCGTCTTTGATGTATAAACCGATCCCGGTTTTTCTGAGCGATAACGGCTATGGAATGTTTGTCCATACGAGTGCGCCGGTGACATTTGATTTCGGACAATCCTACGACCAGCACAACGTGATTTATGCGGCTGACGATCAGCTGGATTTATTTATTTTTCTCGGCGAACCGAAAGATATTCTGTCGGAATACACGGCTTTGACGGGCAGAAGTCCGGTGCCGCCGCTCTGGTCGTTCGGGTTTTGGATGAGCCGCATCACTTATAAATCCGAAGCGGAAGTCCGCGACGTGGCGGCGAAAATTCGTCAATACAAGATTCCGGCGGACGTGATTCACCTTGATACGGGTTGGTTTGAAACCGATTGGCGGAGCAATTACGAGTTTTCAAAAACACGTTTTCAAAACCCGCCGCAAATGATCGCCGATCTGAAAAAGCAGGGCTTTCATATAAGTTTGTGGCAATACACGTATTTTACGCCGAAAAACGAGCTTTTTAAGGAAATTATCGATCAGGGTTTCGCCGTCAAAAACGAAGGCGGCGTGCAGCCTTTTGAAGATGCCGTGCTTGATCTGAGCAATCCGGCGGCGGTCAAATGGTATCAGGGAAAGCTCGAAAATCTTTTGAAAATGGGCGTCGGCGCGATCAAGGTCGATTTCGGCGAAGGCGCGCCCGTCAACGGGCAATATTTTTCGGGCAAAACCGGTCTGTTCGAGCATAATCTTTACCCGCTGCGCTATAACAAAGCGGTTGCCGACATTACAAAACAAACGACGGGCGATTCGATCATCTGGGCGCGGAGCGCGTGGGCGGGCAGCCAGCGTTACCCGCTCCATTGGGGCGGCGACGCCGAAAATACGAATTCGGCGATGGCGGCGCAACTTCGCGGCGGTCTCTCGTTCGGGCTTTCGGGTTTTACCTTTTGGAGTCATGACGCGGGCGGTTTTGTTGACCGGGCGCCGCGCGATCTGTATCGGCGCTGGCTGGCGTTCGGCGTGTTGACCTCGCACACGCGAGCGCACGGCGCGCCGCCGCGTGAACCGTGGGAATACGACGCGCAATTGACCGAAGATTTTCGCCGCGCGCTGAATTTGCGCTATTCGCTGATGCCGTATATTTACGCGCAGGGGAAAGCTTCGTCCGAAAAAGGTTTTCCAATGCTCCGGACGCTCTTTTTTGAATTTCCGGCGGACGAAACTTCGTGGCTGATCGAAGACGAATATCTTTTCGGCGAAAATTTGCTGGTCGCGCCGCTTTTTGAAGACGGCAAAACGACGCGCAAAGTTTATCTTCCGCCGGGCGCGTGGATCGACTATCAAACCGGAAAAACCTATCAAGGACAAAAATGGCACGAAATTGCCGCCGGCGAAATTCCGATCGTTCTGCTCGTCAAAGACCATTCGGTTTTGCCGCACGTCAAAACGGCTCAAAATACGGCGGAAATTGACTGGAACAATGTCGAGCTGCGCGTTTTCAGCACGGACAACGCGCCTGTTTCGGGAAAATTCGCCTTGCCTGACGGAACTTTGCAACCGCTCGAGCTAAGCGTTTCTAAAAATAATTACGCTTTGAAAAACGACTTTTCGGGCGGCAAGATCAAATGGACGGTTAATCGCTTTCAGGATAATAAGAGGTAGAAATTTTCTTCGCGGCTATGCCGTCTGATGTGTGGAAAGGCTTTGCCTTTCCATCAAATTCTCCCTGAATTTCGTGGCTATGCCTCAACTCGCAGATTAGGCATAGCCTCGAAAACTCTTTAAAACTTTTCGGCGAGGCAAAGCCAACGCCACACATCAGACGGCATAGCCGCGAAGAAATGACGATCGAAAATGTTATTCGAAAAATGATAAGCGACAAAGACAATAATTCTGAAAGCCGTTTGCGGATTAATAAATCTGAAAGGCATTATTAAGTAAAATTATGAAAAAACATCAATCGAAATTTCTACTTTTATCGGCTTTGATTTTCATCTTTTCAACTTTCGCAAATTCCCAAAAGTTTGAAAATCTCGCCCTGACGCCGCCGATGGGCTGGAACAGCTGGAACAATTTCGGCTGTCAGGTTGATGAAAAACTGATTCGTGAAACGGCTGACGCGATCGTTGCAAACGGAATGAAAGATGCCGGTTACATGTATGTCGTGATCGACGATTGCTGGCACGGGACGCGCGACGCGCAGGGTTTTATTCAGCCGAATAATGAACATTTCCCGTCGGGCATGAAAGCTTTAGGCGATTATATCCATTCAAAGGGCTTGAAATTCGGCATTTATTCCGATGTCGGCGCAAAAACCTGCGGCGGCAAACCCGGCAGTCGCGGTTATGAATATCAGGACGCCCTCACTTATGCGGGTTGGGGCGTTGATTATCTCAAATACGATTGGTGTAATTCCGAGGGCTTAAATCCGGTCGGCGCTTACACGACGATGCGCGACGCGCTTTATAAAACCGGTCGCCCGATCGTTTTCAGCATCTGCGAATGGGGCGACAACAAACCGTGGGAATGGGCAAAACCGATCGGACATCTCTGGCGAACGACGGGCGATATTACCGATTGCTGGGATTGCGAGGAAAATCATGGTTCATGGTCGAGCTGGGGAATTATGCGGATTCTCGACAAGCAAAAAGGCTTGCGGATTCACGCGCGTCCCGGACAGTGGAACGATCCCGATATGATGGAAGTCGGCAATTCGGGGCTCACGACGGCGGAAAGCCGTGCGCATTTTTCGCTCTGGGCGATGCTTGCCGCGCCACTCATCGCCGGCAACGACGTTCGGAATATGTCGAAGGAAACCCGTGAGATTTTGACGAACAGAGAGGTGATCGCGGTTAATCAAGATTCTTCAGGGATTCAAGGTTTTCCCGCGCTGACCGAAGACGGTTTGGAGGTTTGGGTCAAGCCGTTATCAAACGACGAATGGGCGGTTTGTTTTCTCAATCGAAGCAGCGCGGCGAAAACAATCAACTTTGATTGGAAGGACAATTTTATCAAGGACGATTCTTTTCAAAAACAGCTCGACGCGAAAAAGACGGTTTATAAAGTCCGCGATCTATGGGCGAAAAAGGATTTGGGCGATACCAATTCGGCTTTGAAAACCAGTGTTCAATCGCACGACGTGGTGATGCTTAAACTGACGAAAT
>CADEFG010000528.1 GCA_902826505.1 uncultured Acidobacteriota bacterium | reverse complement strand
GGCGGACTCGGGATCCTGATTCTCCAATATCTGACGGGCGGCGCGTGGGGCGTCGTCATTCGCCGGATCGTCGAAGCCTGTTCGCGAACCGTGCCGGTGCTGGCGGTTTTATTTATTCCGATCGCGATCGGCGTCGGCTCGCTCTACGAATGGTCGCATTTGCAGGATGACCCGGTCATTCAGTGGCGCGGCTGGTATTTAACGCACGGCGGTTTTGTTGCCCGTGCCGTTATTTATTTCGCGCTTTGGTTCGTGATGCAAAAACTGCTCAACGATTGGTCGGCGAAACAAGATCAATCGGCAGATTATGAAGAATCCGCCAAATGGCTCGGCACGGCGACGGCGTTTTGCGGTCCGACGATGGTTATTTATGCGGTCGTCGTCAGTTTTGCGGCGATCGATTGGACGATGACGCTCGACCCGCACTGGTTTTCGACGATCTGGGGTTTGCTTTATGTCGTCGGCTGGGCACTCAGCTGTTTTTCGTTCACGGTCGTTATTCTGGCTTACTTGTCGGATAAAGCGCCGATGAACCGGATTTTGGGCAAACGCCATTTTCACGACATCGGCAAACTGATGCTCGCGCTCGTGATGGTTTGGGCGTATTTCAATTTTTCGCAGTTCTTGATCATCTGGTCGGGCAATTTGCCGGAAGAAACGGGTTGGTTTTTGAAACGGATGAAGGATGGCTGGGGCTGGATCGGTTTGGGTTTGATCTTGTTTCATTTCGCCTTTCCGTATCTCGTTCTGCTCTCGCGCGACGTTAAACGCAACGCTAAATATCTGGCGATGATGGCGATCTTTATTCTCGTTCTGCGGATCATCGATATGTTTTATCATATCGCGCCGAGTCCTTCGACGATTCCCGGCGGACACGACCCGCATTTCAATGCTTTTTGGATCTTATATTTGCTCGGACCGATCGCGGTCGGCGGACTTTGGCTGGCGTATTTCTTCCATCAACTGGCGCAGCGTCCGATCGTTCCGATCAAAGACCCGTTTATGGAGAATGCGATCGAACACGGAAAAGGACATTGATGATTTCGGATTTCGGATTTTGGATTTTGGATTTCTTAGAGAGCTTTGAATCGTTAATTTTTAACAAAGAAGCAGCATTAGATAAACCAATAATCCGAAATCCAAAATCTAAAATCCAAAATTGAAGTTATGGGAAAGACAAAGCACGAAAAAACTTTTGTAGATTTCGACAAACCGTATGAGCAAAATCTGATCGGGATGCGCGGGATCATTTATTTCGCGGTCGGTTTGTTTCTATTGATCGTCGTGACCTTCGGTTTGATGTGGGCGTTTCAGAACGTGATGGAAGACAACGCCGCCAAAACCATCGATAAAAAAAGTCCGATGGCGATGAACGAGCAGGAAAAACTTCCGCCCGAACCGCGTGTCCAAGCCGCGCCCGGTTTTGGGGTTGACGGTCCGAACGGGCGCGTCAATCTTGAACTGAAAGACCCGCGTTCGGAATATTGGGAACTCCACAAGCAGTGGGAAAAAGAGTGGAAAGAAGGTCGCGTCGCGGTTAGTTCGGACGGCAAAACGAAAACCGCTTTGAGTTTGCCGATCGATGAAGCCAAGAAAAAATTGCTTGAGCAAAACCCGAAGGCGCGAACCGGCAGCGAGGCGCAGAACGCTTTGGACGAATCGCGTTCGTTTGTTTCATATTCGAGTGCGGGACGCACGCGGACAGATAAGAGAAGGTAATAAAAATGAAAAAAAGTTCGGCACAATTAGCAGTTTTAAGGCTGAAACTTTTTGCGGTCATCATTGTTTTATTGACAATCGGCAATGTTTCGGCGCAAAAGACCGAGCATTACAATTCGCCGCTTTACGCGCCGAAAACCTATGACCCGAATGAATTCGGAACGAGCAGCGGTTTGCCGCCGGCGCTCGAAAAGGTCGGCATCGAGCAAAAGTTGGGCGAACAAGTGCCGTTGGACGCGCGGTTGAAGGACGAAAACGGCAACGAAGTCCGGCTCGGCGATTATTTCGGCAAAGGGCGACCCGTTATTCTGGCGCTGGTCTATTTTGAATGCCCGATGCTGTGCAACGAAGTGCTCAACGGTTTGACGGGTTCGTTGAAAAGCTTAACTTTCGAAACGGGCAAGGATTTTGACGTGATCGCGATCAGTTTTGATGCGCGCGAAAACGATAAAACGGAGCTCGCGAAGAGCAAAAAAGAAGGTTATATGAAGCGTTACGGGCGCCCGGGGACGGAAAACGGCTGGCATTTTCTGACCGGAACGCAAACGGAAATTGACAAGGTGACAAAAGCCGTCGGTTTTAATTATCAGTGGGACGAGCAATCGAAACAGTTTGCCCACGCGGGCGGCATCATGGTGACGACGCCCGACGGCAAACTTTCGCGCTATCTTTACGGGATCGATTACGCGCCGAAGGACATAAAATTCGCCGTCATGGAATCGGCTGAGAGCAAGATCGGCAATCCCGCCGAACAGTTGATGCTGTACTGTTTTCATTACGATCCGGCGACGGTCAGATACGGTTTGTCAATTTTGAAGGTCATGCGTCTGGGCGGCGTCGTGACATTAATTGGTTTGGGAGCAATGTTTTTCGTCTTTTGGCGGCGCAATAAAGCCAAAAATGAGTTAGAAGTAAATTGATAGTTCCAAATTTCAAATTTCAGATTCCAAATTCTTAAATCTGAGAGTTTTAATCTGGGAACTGAAATTCGAAATCTGAAATTTTAAGATATGCAAAGTAATTCGTGGGTTCCATTATTTCCAGAACAGGCTTCGAGCTTCGCTTGGCAGGTCGATTATCTGTATTTTTACCTGATTTTGGTGAGCGTTGCCTTTACGGTTCCGATTATCGCGGCAATTTTCATTTTCTTCGTTAAATACCGTGAGAAAGAGCGCTTTGCGACGCCCGATGAAATTCACGGCTCGATCATGCTCGAAACCGTCTGGTCAATCATCCCGTTCGTTATTTCGATGACGATCTTTCTGGGCGGCGCGATCGTTTACTACAACCAATATCGTCCGCCGGCGGAATCGATGGAGATCTATGTCGTCGGCAAACAATGGATGTGGAAGGCGCAGCATGGCACCGGACAGCGCGAAATCAACGAATTACACGTGCCGGTCGGTCGCAACATCAAATTGACGATGACGACCGAAGATGTTCTCCACGACTTTTTTATCCCGGCATTTCGGACAAAGGCAGACGTCGTGCCCGGACGTTACACGACGGTTTGGTTTAACGCAACCAAACCGGGTAAATATCATATTTACTGCGCGGAATATTGCGGATTGAACCATTCGGGAATGGGCGGTTGGGTCTATGTAATGGAACAGCGGGATTTCGATAACTGGCTCGCCGGTAACGAATCAGGTCAAACTCCGGTTCAGCAGGGTCAGGACTTGTTCCAGAACAAGCTCGGCTGTGCATCGTGTCACGCGGGCGGCGACAACCAGCGCGGAGCAAAACTTGAAGGTATCTTCGGTAAAGACGTAAAGCTCGTTGGCGGTCAAACCGTCAAAGTCACCGATGAGTACATCAGAAATTCGATCCTGAATCCGAGTTCGCAGATCGTCGAAGGCTATCAGCCGATCATGCCGACATTCAAGGGACAGGTCACGGAAGAGCAATTGGTCTCGCTCGTCGCGTATATCAAATCGCTGAGCGGAGTTACGCCGGGTACGACAACTATGTCGCCCGCGGCTTCGCCGGCTCCGGCCGCTAATACGTCGGCGCCCGCTCCGGCGGCGAATACGGCCACGCGGACGAACAGTAACAGGTAGGTTAGAGAAGGTAATATGCAAAACGTTGATGCGATCAACTCAGGCATCCCGGCGATCCCGAAGGACAATTATTTGACCAACGGTTTTTCGCTGAAATCATGGCTGCTGACCAAAGACCACAAGCGCATCGCGATCATGTATTTGATCACGATCTCGATGTTCTTTATGGCTGGCGGGCTTTACGCGTCGGCGATCCGGCTCGAACTGCTTACGCCTGAAACCGACCTGCTTACGTCGGCGACTTACAATAAGGTCTTCACCCAACACGGCATCTTGATGATCTTTTTCTTCCTGATCCCGTCTATTCCGGCGGTGCTCGTCAACTTTCT
>CADEFG010000527.1 GCA_902826505.1 uncultured Acidobacteriota bacterium | reverse complement strand
AAACGATTTAGATGAAGTTGGCAAGGAAGTTCGGCGGCGGGGGCAATACGGTTGACGTTTCATCCGACAGTGTCGTCGTCGAAACGAGCCGGACGGAGCTTTCGACGCAGATCAACGAGCGTTCGGTCGAGAATCTGCCGATCAACCGCCGCGATTTTTCGCGCTTCGCGCTTCTCACGCCGGGCGTTTCGATCGTGCAAGGTCCGGACGGCGACGAGATTTCGATCAATGGACAAAAGGGAATCCAAAATAATGTTTCGATCGACGGCGCGGATGCGAACAACCCGTTTTTCGGTGAACAGCGCGGCGGGCAGCGACCGGCGTTCACGATCTCGCTCGAATCGGTCAAGGAATTTCAAGTCGTGCCGGTCGGCGCGTCGGCTGAATTTGGACGCGCTTCGGGCGGATTTATCAACGTCGTCACAAAGTCGGGAACCAACGAATTTTCGGGCGCGGCGTTTCTGTTTTTCCGCAATCAGGGGCTTTCGAGTCAGAATCCGGACGCGGTTGACGCCGGACTGCCGACCGAAGATTTCCGCAATTATCAATTCGGCGGCAATGTCGGCGGTCCGATCAAAAAGGACAAGGCGTTTTTCTTTGTCGCGTATGAACGTAACGACGGTTTGAGCAACAAGCCGAATTCGATCGATCCGGTGCTCGCCAATATTTTTCGGACGCGGTTCAATTCGACCGAGCAGGGAATTATCGAACGCACGAATGTCGCGGACGTTTTTCTTGCCAAGGTTGACATCAATCTCAACAACAGCAATCTGCTGACCTTGCGCCATAATTACAGCCGCGCCGAACAGGTCAACGGAACTTTCGACGTGCCGACCTGGGGCATCAGCGCGAACGGTCGCGAAACCGATAAATCCAATTCGTTTATCGGACAGCTCGTGACGAATTTTTCGTCAAGCCTTTTAAATGAGTTCCGGTTTCAATACGCCAAGGAAGAACGTCCGCGTTTCTACGACGGTCCCGATCTGCCCGACACGACGATCGGAACTTTCGACGGTTCGATCTCCTACCGGTTCGGTCGCCCGTTCTTTTTGCCCGTCCCGTCAAACGATACGCGCTATCAATTTACCGATAATTTTACGGTCCTGCGCGGCAATCACGCGGTTAAATTCGGCGTAGATTTTAACCGCGTCAATGTTTCGCAAACCTTTATCGGTTTTGCGCGCGGGCGCTATATTTTTGCCGACGCGACGATCGGCGGCGCGATCGCCGGTTTTCAAGATTACATCAACGGTGTCAATGCCAACGCGCTGCAGCTTTATCTGCAATTTGCGCCGATCGGCAACCGCTCCGTCGAAGAAGCCGGAACGCAATCGTTCAATGTCTTTGAACCCGGACTTTACGTGCAGGACAATTGGCAGGTCAGACCAAATCTGACCTTGAATCTCGGTTTTCGGTGGGAAGGACAATTCCAGCCCGAAGCGATCAACCCGCCGAGCCAGACGCGCTACGGACAATTTTTGAACGACCCGCGTTTTCCGTCCGATGGTTTGATTCCCGATTTTAAGGACGGCTGGCAGCCGCGCGTCGCGCTTTCGTGGTCGCCCGGCAAAGACGGCAAAACCGCCATTCGAATCGGCGCGGGAATTTTCTATGCGCGTATTCCGGGCTTGGTTCTCGCCGGACCGCGCAACACGGACGGCGTCATCGCGGGCAATATTTTCTTTGCCAATTTTCTTTGCCAACCACCACCGACCATCGGCGGCGGCGGCGGATTGAATGGTTGTCCGACATATCCGGGCATCGTCCCGACCGCCGGATTTACGCCGTTTAATCCGGGCATCGCGGTTTTTGAACGCAACTTCAAAAATCCGCGCACCGTGCAATACAGCGCGAGCGTCGAACGGGAAATTTACAAGGACATCTCGTTTTTGGTCGCTTACAACTATGCGCATTCGACGCGTCTGACACGCTTTGTCAATCGCGGCGACGCGCGTCTTTACAATGGCGTCGCGATTTTTGAACGCGCCAACGGTTCGGGAGTCGGCGAAATCCGTTCGACCGAAAGCTCGGCGCATTCGCTTTACCAGGGCATCACTTTTACTCTCAACAAACGTTTCTCGAATCGTTATCAATTTCAAGTGAATTATCTGCTTTCGTGGGATAAATCCGACGACGACAACGAACGCGACCCGTTTACGTTCCGCTACGCCGACCCGCGTAATCTGACACCCGAATACGGTTATTCAGACCGCGACCAGCGGCATCGCTTCAACGCGTTTGCGACGTTCATCCTGCCCTATGACATCAACTTTTCGCCGATCGTCCAATATCGTTCGGCACAACCGACCTCGGTGGTCAATCGCGGAACTTTCCCGAATATCATCGAGCGCAACACGCTGCGGCTCGACAACGCGTTTTTTACATTCGATATGCGGGTTTCAAAAGTATTCAAGTTCACGGAAAAAATCTCGCTCGAACCGATCTTTGAAGCCTTTAATCTCTTCAATAATCGCAACCAGCGCTCTTTGCCGCGCCCGCTGACGTTCAATTTTGACGGAACCGTTTCGGCAGGTTTCGGCGAACCGCGTCAGGCGCAATTGGGCGTCAGGTTCAAGTTCTAAAGCGAAAATTTAAACTGCCAAAAACACAAAGGACACAAAGAAATTAAATCTTTGTGTCCTTTGTGTTTTTGTGGTAAAAAAAGTTACTTCTTCATGGTCAATTCGACGCCCGTCGCTTCGAACGAAACTTCCGTGACGGTGCCGTCCGCATTGACATTGTCAAATTTCGCGCCGTCTTCTTCGATCATATGTTTGACTTCTTCTTTCGAGAGAGTTTTGACCGTGAACACGCCTTCGGCTTTTGCCATCGCGCCGGCTGAATTGAGCGGGATAAAAAACGCGTGATCTTTCATTTTAACGCGCACCGATTTGGCGTCCTGTTTCGGCGCGAGCTCCATCCAACAGCCTTCCGTCTTGCACGAACGAACGATGACGCCCTCGACGCGGACGGCTTGCCCCGCAAATTTCGACGGGTTTGCCAAAACCTTGGCGAGCGAAACTTTCTTGGCACTACCTAAAGCCGCGCCGCGTTTCAAAAAACCGTCGGTCGGAATCGCTTCCGTTTTATCCTTGTCGGTCGGCTTGGCTCCATCCATTTTCATTTCCTGGGCGAAAGCCGCGAGCGAAAATGCCAAAACCAAAACCATTAAACTAAACAATTTTTTCATTTTATAAACTCCATTAATATTGAATTTCCAATAGATTTTTACATACGATTCAAAGACAAGCAAGAATTAACCGTAAAAATATTTGATAAATTGTCCGGCAGTTTGAGAAGATAAAACTAACGATTGAAACAAATCAATCGAAATTTACGAACCAGGGAGATAAAAATATGGCAGCAGAAACAAACGAATCAAAATCGTGGGATATTTTGCAAACGGATGAAAAGGATTTGAAAACCGGACGAAATTTACCGGGCGGCGACGGCACGGTCGCGGACGAACAGGTGCACGCGCTGGCGGGCGGCGTCAACGCTAAAAAAAGCAAAACCGGACAGGATCATTCGCTCGAAAATTATGAAGCGAGCGAACCCGACGATGGCGTCGGCGGTGTTCAAAGCCACGCGGAGACGGGCGCGGATATTGCACATATCGAAGATTAGGGAAAAAGGCGGGCGAAAAAAAAATCACCCGCCTTTTTTACTTTTTTACAGCATCCCGAGTGTTTTGTAACTTTAGTTTTTGCAGTGACATTTTCATAATGACGGGGTAATTTTTCTCTGGCGCTTTCAATTGTGAAGTGCCATTTTACTGTGACTTCCAATTTGGCTCGTTCTTTGACAATCGATTCTAACTCGCGGCTTAAAGTTTCGAAGTCAGGATTCTCGGCGCTAAACAAAGGCGTGCGAGCGCGCCGACAGTTCCAACTTCGCAAGGTTGAGCGCCGAGCCTTTTTTCGGCGTCAAGTGAAACTCGAACCGCTTGGTTGCCTTTCAATCAAGTCAGAAAACCAGCCTCAACCGCGAATCGTTTCAAGTAGAAGCGATCTCAAAAACACTTTTGCTGCCTACTTTGCAGCTTGGCGTCTGTGCGGGAAACTTCTTTTTCTCCCGCCAAGACGCAAAGTCGCCAAGAAAACGCAGCG
>CADEFG010000526.1 GCA_902826505.1 uncultured Acidobacteriota bacterium | reverse complement strand
AAACGATTCTTTTTCCGCTCTATGTTCTGGCGCTCGCGGCTTATTTCGGGAAATCGATCTATCTTTATTTTTCGCAAGGATTTCTAAATATCGGCAAAGATATTGTCGTCGCGACGACCGCCGTTTGCTGGTATGCGGGAATCGTGTTTTTTAATTCCGATTACGCTTTTACGGTGACAAATGTCATTATTCACGGCGTTCCGTATTTCGCGTTGATCTATTTTTACGCAAAATCGCGGCGCGAAACTGCCGGAAAATTTTATCAGAAATTATCGTCGAACTGGTTTGTCTTTCTGGCAACGCTCTGGGCTTTGGCTTACGTCGAAGAACTGTTCTGGCATCGCGGCGTCTGGCACGAGAAACAGTGGCTGTTCGGCGCGGATTGGAATCTTGGAAACTTAAAAATCTATCTCGTCCCGTTGCTTGCCGTGCCGCAGTTGACGCATTATGTTCTTGACGGCTTTATCTGGCGCAAAAAATCGAACGCCGGGCGACGGGTGATCGATTGATTTTTCATCATTAGGACGCAAAGGTTTTATGAAATTTAATGCAAATTTCCAAAGATTGGTTTTGAAAACGCTTTGTGCTTTCGTGTTTTTGTGGCTGATTTTCTTTTTGGCGGCGTGTCCGGGCAAAAAAACCACTTCAGAGCCGGGCGGAATTTTTTCTTTGGACGAAACCGAAGATGCCGGAGATATTGTCAAAAAAGCCAACGACCAACTCAAACAAATCAAACAGCGTTTTAAGGATAATGAACCGCGTCTTGAGGAACTTCATACCGCATTAAAGGATAAAAATTCCGAAAAAGTCAGGACAATTTCCGACAATCTCGTCACGGAAATCAACGCCGGAACCGAAGCCGGCGAAGAAGCGATCAATCAACTTCGCACCGCGCAGGAAAAAAATATTAATGATGATTACCGGGAATATCTCGATTTGAAGATCCAGGCTTTGGAAAAATACATCGATGCTTTTGAAGAACGCCGGCAGGTCGCAATATTTCTGCGCGAAAAATATGACCCGAAAAGCGACGCGCAGCGCAAAATATTCAAAGACGAATTTGACCGCCGGGAAATGAAATTCAAGGAAATCATGCAGCAGGCACGCGAGGTCAGCGAACAGGCAAACAAACTGGCAAAGGAAAGTCTGAATCGAAAAAGTTAAAGTTTAAAAGGTGAAAAGCGAAAAAGTTGGCTATCAATATCTGCTGCCGGCTTTTTCCCTTTTCACCTTTTTCGCTTTTCACCTTTTATAAAACACGTTTGATCGGAACCGGCGCGACCAGCGGCGTGGCGGGTGTCATCGTCGTAAACGGCGCCAACTGCATTTGCGGGATTTTCATCTGCAAATTTACGGTCGGCGCAATTTCATCAAAAATCGGCGTCAGCTCGCCCTTGAGTTTTTCGGGCGTCACCTGGACGGTTTGGCGATTTCGGTCGCGGATGATCGTCAGCGTGATGTCGCCTTCTTTTTTCTCGTTGATCGTCCGGATCAGATCGGCATTTCCTTTAACTTCTTTGCCTTCGACCTCAACGATAATATCGCCCGCTTTCAAACCGGCTTTCGCGGCGGGTGAATTTTCGCGGACGTTGTTGATCAAAAGACCTTTGCCGTCTGAAACGCCGAAATAATCGCCGAGCTGTTTGGTCAAAGACGAAACGCTGACACCGATCTGACGGTTTGCCCCGAAAAAGAATCCGTTTTCACCGTCGCCCTTCCAGATAAACGTGTCGCCTTTGAAATTCGGCGGCATCACCTGAACCTTCGGCATCGCTTGAACTTGCGGCAATTTAGACATATCGGGCATCTTCGGCATCGCCTGAAGATTCGGCATCGCTTCGACCTTGAAATTGCCGTTGAAAACTCCCGGAAATTCGTGTTTGCCCATTGTCGCGGTGATTTCCTGTTCGTTTCCGCCGCGCAGGATCGTTAATTTAACTTGATGATCGGGCGCGACTTCCGCGATCAACCGCGACAGTTTGCGGACGCTTGTGATTTCTTCGCCTTCGAATTTGACGATCACATCGCCCGCTTGCAGTCCGGCGCTGGCGGCTGGCGAATTTTCGACGACCTTTTCCACCGCGACGCCGCGGACGCTGCTCAGACCGAATTTGCCGAAATTATCTTTCGTCACTTCCTGCGGTTCGATGCCGAGATAGCTTCCGCCTTCAAATTGAAAAGAAAAGACCGACGGTTTCGGTGGTTTGTCGGGTTGTTTCGACGGTTCGGGCGTTTTTTGGGAAAAAATAATCGGACAGCTTGAAAAGGCAAGCAAAATAAAGCCGAGTAACTTTTTAAACATAAAACCTCCAGATTTTGAATTTATTGAATGAAATATACGGGAGATACTTTTTTCGTAAATTGTTTTTACGCGTGTTATGCAATTTAGGTTGCACGGCGAAAATAAAAGGTTGCTTTCGGGCGAAAACTTGAAAATCGTTTTTAGAAGGCATAACATTGTTTCATCAGCAAAATTTTATTTGTAAATTCTGGCGAACGACGCGGCGTATTTCACGCCGAACCGGTTCGTCAATAAAAAAGGAGTGAAAAAATATGGCAATCAGATTAGGCGACGAAGCGCCGAATTTTACGGCGGAAACGACCGAGGGCGAATTGAATTTTTATGATTATTTAGGCGACAGCTGGGGCGTTTTGTTTTCGCATCCGAAAGACTACACGCCGGTTTGCACGACCGAACTCGGAATGGCGGCGCGGATGAAACCCGAATTCGACAAACGCAATGTCAAGATCATCGGCTTGAGCGTCGATCCATTGGGATCGCACGAAGGCTGGTCGAAAGACATCGAGGAAACGCAGGGCGCGAAGGTCAATTTTCCGATGATCGCCGACGCGGACAAAAAGGTTTCCGATCTTTACGATATGATCCACCCGAACGCGAGCGACACTTTTACCGTCCGTTCGGTCTATGTCATCGGTCCCGACAAAAAAGTTAAGCTGATGATCACGTATCCGGCAAGCACGGGCAGAAACTTCGACGAAATCCTGCGCGTCATCGATTCGCTGCAATTGACCGCCAATTACAGCGTCGCGACGCCCGTCAATTGGAAGGACGGCGAAGATGTGATCATCGTCCCGGCAGTCACGAACGAACAGGCGAAGGAAAAATTCCCGAACGGCTGGAACGAAGTCAAACCTTACCTAAGAATTACGCCGCAGCCGAATAAAGCGAAGGGCGAAAGCGCGTAAAACCATTTCAAAGGCTTGGCGGTAAAACTTTTGCCGCCAGGTCTTTTTTCTGAAAATTATGATCTCGACCAATTCAAAGTTGCTGGCTTTGCTCTTATTGTTCTGCGCTGCGGGTAGCTGCAAGACTTTTTCGCGAATGACGAATAAAGGCGGGACGGTTTATACGATTGAAATTCAAACCGACGAACCGAACAAGGAAGAAATCGTCGAACGCGCGGTAAAAATTACGCAATCGAGAATCGATGCCGTCGGCTTGGACGGCGAAGTTTCGCGCGTGCCCGATAGCCCGAATCAAATCGCGGTCAAGCTTTACGGCGCACAAGACGCGGAAAGAATAAAAAAATTCCTATTCACCGCCAATAAACTGGAATTGAAAAAGGTTGCCGGTTCGGCGTTTCAAACCTACCCGACCAAAGAAGCCGCCGAAATCTCGGCGACCAAAGATCAGGAAGTTTTGCCATATAAAGATCAGGAAGCGTTGCCATATTCGGAAAGGAACGAAGCGGCGGCTCAAAGTTTTATCATTGTCGAGAAACAACCCGTCATCACGGGCGCCGAACTCCGCACGGCAAATGCTTATTCAAGCGGCGGCAAGGCAAACGATTATCAAATTCAATTTACTCTAAGACCCGAAGGCGCAGCGAAATTCGGCGATTGGACGGGAAAAAACATCGGCAGTTATTTGGCGATCGTCCTTGATAAAAAAGCGATCAGCGCGCCGGTTATTCGCGGGCAAATCTTCGACACCGGAACGATCGAGGGGAGATTTACCAAATCCTCCGCCGAAGACCTCGCGATCAGCCTCCAAAGCGGATATTTGAACGCGACGATGAAGGTTTTGGAAGAAAAGCCTTTCGAATAAGCTTGTTGCCGATCATGCCGAGACCGAATGGTACAAAAGAC
>CADEFG010000525.1 GCA_902826505.1 uncultured Acidobacteriota bacterium | reverse complement strand
ATCGGCAACGGTCAGCGCAATCTCGAACCGGTGCGCCAAGCCGTCCAAAAAAATTTCGATGCGCGCGCGTGGCGGCAAAAATTTGCCGGCAGCGACAAAGACAATCAGGATTTTTTCGACACGACTTACGCCGGACTGATAACGGCGGCGCACGCCGAGATTTGGGGACAATAAAATGAGGAGTAAAAAGCGATGAAACAAAACCGGATTCAAAAATGCGCGGGTAACGAGATAAGTTTGCCGGTTTCGACGCAGATTGTTTCAAACAAGAAAATTACGAAATCAAAGCCGTTCGACCTGCCCGGTCTGGATTTTTCCGAACGCCGCCATCAAGCGATTTTTTGGATGCTGCTCAATACCGTAATCGCTGAACGGTCGGGTAATTCCGCCCGTTTTACTTGATGAAAAAAGCAGCTCGAATATTGAACGAATAAGAACTTTTTACCCGAAATATTTTTGCTGACCCGAAGACTGTGCGGTTTATGGAAAAATCAAATTCATTTTCAAAATCAACAAGTTTTGTCACCGCCAAGAAAGAATTTTTAACGGATTTCTTGCTCCGAAAAATATTGTTGCTGTCTTTTATATGCTTTTTCGCATTTTATATTTCTGCTCAAACAACCGCTCCGTTAGAACGCGCGATCAGAGCGATCGGCGGCGAGGCGAGCTTAGAAAATGCCGGAAGCTTCAGCGTCGCGATGGTCGGAATGCTGGATCTCAAAGTTAGCGGGCAAGGCTTTTTTGCCGCGAAAAGCCAGATTCAGAGACGACAGGAAACACTGATTATTGATGAACCGTCGCGGCGCGGCGCGTTAAGAATGGAAGGCATCAACAGCGACGGCAGCCCGACGATTTGGCGCAATACGGTGATCGGTGACAGCGGATTTCAATTGAATGTTAAGACCGGCAGAATAATCAGGATGGACAAACTGCAAACTGCCGCAATGTATGAAGGTTTGCGCTGGAGAATTCCGCAGCTGGCACTTGCCGATATGAAGCGGCGGCGCGCCAAACTCCGGTGCGGAGAATCACGCACCGCCGATAGACAAATTTACGATCTGTGCCGGTTTGAAACTGAAACGGGTCTGCCGTTCACGGTTCTTTTTTCCCGTCAAACCGGACAGCTCGCCGCCTACGAATACACGGCGCCGACCATGCTCGGGACAAAATTGATGCGCTATGAATTTAAACCTTACGTGAGTTCCGGCATCGGACTTTTTCCATCGGGTTATCGCTTTTTGGTCGGCGGTGAAATATACGCCAACCTCGATCTGCTCGATGCCCGCCCGGCGCTCTCGGAAAAACCGCCGTGGCTGGAGCCGCCGCCGACCGAGTCGAAACCTGTCTCGCTGATCGCTCAACAGCCTTTTGCTTCGACCGAGGAAGTCGCGCCCGGTGTTTGGTTTGTCCGCAATGTTGCCGGCTACAATTCGATGTTTGCCAAAATCGGCGATTGCGTCGCGGTTTTTGATGCGCCCGCCAGTTACAGCCGCTTCGGCGAGCCGGTTCCGCCCGCCACCAATCTCACCGACCGCTCGGCAATCATGATCAACAAGGTTCGGGAAATTACCGGAAAAAAAGTTTGCTACATTATCCCGACGCATCATCACGCCGATCATTTCGGCGGTATCGGCGGTTTCGCCCGTGCCGGCGCAACCGTGATAACCGCGCCGCAAAACGAAATGCTGACCCGCTCGGTCGTCAAAGCCGCGGGCATTTCCGCTGCGCCTAAGATTCGGTTCGTCCGTGAAAAATTGACGCTCGGTGCGGGCGACGAACGCATTGACATCTGGATCGTGAAGAACGACCCGCACGCCGAAGGTATGGCTTTTATTCATCTTCCGGGACGAAGTATCGCTTTTGAAGGCGATCTGGCGGATTATTTTCCCTCGGCGCGGAATCTTCTGAATTTTATCGGTCAAAAAGATTTGAAAATCGAAAACCTTTTCAAAGTGCATAGCGCAAATCCGGCATCGCCCGTCTATTTACAGTGGGAAGAGCCGTTTAATTGAGAGATTGGAAATTTATGAAAAAAGCAAAATGGATTCAGAAATGCGACGTTGACTCGCAATATCTGCCGATTCCGACGCAGATCGTTTCGACCGAAGAATTTGCGCCGCTTCCGCAAACCGCCGAGCAAAAACGCGTTGAGACGCACCTGCTCGAAATCGCCTCGGAAAGCGCAAAAAAACTCGGCATTTCGCGCCGCCGTTTTTTGAGCGGCGCGGGCGGCATGGCGGCGGCGTTTCTCGCGCTGAATTCGGTTTTCGGCAAGTTTTTCGACGTTGAGCGAAGCGAGCTTTTCGAATTCGCCGCCGGAGACGAAAAACTTCCGAAAAAGCCGTTTATCTTCGACATTCACACGCATCACGTCGCCGCACCGAAGATCATCGAAGTGCCCGCGCTGCTGCGTTACCGCGAAGTCGGCGGAATCTGGGGCAATAAAGAATTGGTCGGGAAAGAGCATCGCTGGGAAGATCTGTATCTCGCGAATTATATCAAGGAAATGTTTCTCGATTCGGACACTTCCGTCGCGGTCATTACGGGACTTCCCGCCCGAACCGACGCGCAAAACGTTTTGACGCCCGCCGAAATGTTCGAAACGCGCGCCGAGATAAACGGTCTGGCAAAATCGAAACGGCTGCTCGCGCACGGCACGTTTTCGCCCGATCTCGGTAAATCCGAGCTCGAATCGATGCACCGGCAATTCGAACAATTAAAACCCGAAGCCTGGAAAGGTTATCCCGGGCAGCCGCTCGCCGACGGCAGCGTCGGCTGGTGGATGGACGATGAACGCATTGCCTACCCGTTTTATGAATATTCGCGCAAAATCGGGATCAAAAACATCTGCGTTCACAAAGGCTTGCCCTTGCCGGGTTGGGAAACCGAGCATTCGAGCCCGAAAGATGTCGAAAAAGCGGCGCGCGATTTTCCGGATTTGAATTTTTTGATCTATCACGCCGGATTTAAAGGCGTCCGCGACGCGCTTCCGGCAGTCGAAGACGATTTCAAGACGAAAACAAATATTCCGTGGATCACCGATCTGTGCGAAATGCAGAAACGCAACCCGAAAATGAAAAACGTCTATATGGATTTGGGAACGACGTTCGGAATGACCGCGATCACCCAGCCGAAGCTCTGCGCCTTTATGCTCGGGCAGATGATTCAGGCGTTCGGCGAAGACCACGTTTTGTGGGGCACGGATTCGATCTGGTGGGGCTCGCCGCAATGGCAGATCGAAGCGTTTCGCCGTTTGCAGATGCCCGAAGATTTACAGAAACGATTTAAGTTCAAACCTTTGACCGATAAAGTCAAAGAAAAGATCTTCGGTTTGAATTCGGCGAAAGTTTACGGCATTGACGTGAAAGCGAAAATGAACGCGATCCCGGCGGATTATGTGACCAAACTGAAGGAAAAATATCGTGCCGAAGGGGCGCAGCCTTCAAACACGCAATACGGTTGGATTCGCAGTTAAACAGTCGAACAAGGAAGAATATGAAATTGTTATCCGTCAAAAACAAAATCTTGGTGACAGGCATCGGATGTCTCTTGTTATCTATTGCGCTGAATACAGTTTATGCATTCGATTCGGTCAATACGAAAGAGAGAACGGTGACAAAATTGGCTGAAGGGATTTATGTCATTCGCCATCCCGATGCTCCGAGCTTTTTTCCGCAAAGCAACACGTCCGTCATTATCGGCGAACGCGAGGTTCTGGTCGTGGATACGACCTATCTGCCGTCAGCCGCCCGCGAGGATTTGGCGGAAATCCGAAAATGGACGGACAAACCCGTTCGTTATGTGGTCAATACGCATTGGCATCTCGATCATTTGATGGGCAATGCGGTTTATCTTGAGGCTTTTCCCTCGCTGTCGATCATCGCGCATAAAGAAACCGCCAAACAAAGCGCGAATTATTATCCGGGAATATTGGAGAGATTTCCGCCGCGCGCCGAAACTTATAAAAAAATTCTCGAAAGCGGCAAGAATGCGGAAGGCAAAGCATTGTCGGAAGAAGAAAAAAAATTCTACACGCAGCTGAGCACAGGAACGAGCGAAGTTTACAAGGAATATGTCGCGACACCGCCGAAATTTGCCAATGTCACATTTGAAAACGAGT